>DASVLN010000724.1:0-7612 GCA_036384855.1 Burkholderiaceae bacterium
GGGCTGCGCGAGCTGGCGCCCGGGGAGGCGCCCGAGACGGCGGCCGATCCCGGAACGGCCGCCCGGCTGCCGGCCGCGGCGCTCAAGGGGCGCGGCACGGCCTGGGCGATCCCCCATCGCTTCGCGCACGATGCGCGCGAGGCGGTGGACGACGGCTGGGGCGCCCTGGATCAGGTGGCGACCGAGGAGCGCCTCGCGCCCGGCACCACGGTCGTCGAGGAACATGCCGGGCGCATCCTGAGCACGAACGACTCGCCCGACATCCACTTCGACGCCGCGATCAACCCCTACCGCGGCTGCGAGCACGGCTGCATCTACTGCTTCGCCCGGCCGACGCACAGCTACCTGAACCTCTCGCCCGGGCTGGACTTCGAGACCCGCATCATCGCCAAGGTCAACGCCGCGGAGCGGCTGAGGGAGACGCTCGCCAGCCCGCGCTACGAACCGACCGTGCTGAACATCGGTGCCGCCACCGACGGCTACCAACCGGTCGAGCGGCGCCTGCGCATCACGCGGGCCGTCGTGGAGGTGCTTGCCGCATGCCGGCATCCGTTCTCCATCGTCACCAAGTCCGCGGGCGTGGAGCGCGACCTCGACCTGCTCGGCGAGCTCGGGCGCGCCGGACTGGTGGCGGTCTACATGTCGATCACGACGCTGGACGGCGAGCTGGCGCGCATCATGGAGCCGCGCGCCAGCGCCCCGCATCGCCGGCTGCGGGCGATCGAGACGCTGTCGCGCGCGGGCGTGCCGGTGGGCGTGAGCGCGTCGCCGATGATTCCCTTCGTCAACGAGCCGGAGCTGGAGCGCATCCTGGCCGCGGCGCGCGATGCCGGGGCTGTGAGCGCCTTCAGCAGCGTGGTGCGGCTGCCGTGGGAGGTCAACCCGCTCTTCCAGCAGTGGCTCGAGGCGCACTTCCCCGACCGCGCCGCGCGCGTGATGGCGCGCGTGCGCGACATGCGCGGCGGCAAGGACTACGACGCCACCTTCCGCACCCGCATGACCGGCACCGGGCTGTGGGCGCAGATGCTGCGGGACCGCTTCCGCCTCGCGGCGGCGCGCCTCGGCTACGGACGCGAGCGACAGCCGCTCGACATGAGCCAGTTCGTGCGTCCGGTGCCGGATCGCCCGCGCGGCCGCGCGATCGCGCGCGACGAGGCGAGCGGGCAGGGCAGCCTGTTCTGAGCGATGGCCGCGGCGACGGCGAAGGCGATGCCGCGGTCGGGGACGCTAGGCCGGCGTCGCTCCGTTGGCCGTCGCGTCGGGCGGGCCCGAGTCGGGCGCCGAGGCATCCGCTTCTCCGTCCGCCTTGTCTCGGGTGCGGATCGCGACCCCGCCGGCCGCGCGGCCGGCGTCCCCGTTCAGCGGCGCGGTCTGCGGCCCGCCGCTGCCGTAGCGCTGCTTGAGCTCGTCGGCCATGCCCAGGAGGTCGTCGGCGTCGGGAATCTTGGCGGCGTGGCGCTGCAGCACCATGCGCGCCATGTCGATCAGCTTGGCGTTCATCGTCCTGCCGCCGGCTGACAGCAGCGACTTCGCCGCCTGCCGCGGTTCGCCCGCGAGGCTGTGCGACATCGCCTGCTCCGCGAGCGCCGTGATGGCGTTGTGCTGGTCGCGGATGCGCGCGGCGAAGGGCGCGTGCACGGCGCCGGCGCGGGCAAGCAGCTCCGACAGGCTGCGCGTCGTGCAGAAGCGCAGCGCCAGCACGTCGATCCAGCCCTCGGCGGCATCGAGCTGCAGTTCGGCCGCGGTCAGGTGCGCGAGCATGGCGACCATGTTGGAGCCGGCCTCGAAGTCGAAGCCGGGCTCCTTGAGCTGCTTGGACAGCAGACGCACCTCCGCGACGACCTGGGCGACCTGGCGCTGCAGCATCAGGTTGAAGATGCCCACGATCGACGCGAAGCGCTGCAGGCGCTCGCTCTTGGGGGCCTTCTCGAGCGCGTGGTTGATGTTGTCGAGGCAGCGCTGCAGGCCCTTGGAATCGCGGTCGGTGAAGCGCGCGATCGCCAGCAGCACGATGGTCTGGAAGTCGAACATGCGCGAGCTGATCCCGAGCAGGGTCGCGCGCTCCAGCGCCTTCTTGGCCTCGTCGTTCTCGCCGAGGTAGAAGGCGAGCATGCCCTGGCGTTGCAGGCGCGCGATGGAGCCCGGAGTCAGCTGGGTCGCGGTGCGGTAGGTCGCCAGCGCCTCGGCGAACTGGCCCTGGTCGACCTGCACGCGGCCCATGACGTCGTAGGCGTCGGCGAAGCCGGGCTGGTCGGCGATCAGGCTCTCCAGCGTGCGGCGACCCGCCGGCCCCTGGCCCGCCTCGATCTGCGCCCGCGCGACGCCCAGCCGTGCCCAGGGCAGCGCCTGGGTCGCGATCACGGCCTCGTACATGACCCGCGCCTGGTCGTGGCGGCCCACGCGCAGCAGCAGCTCGGCGCCGATGCGCGCCGCGTAGAGCCAGTACGCGCCGCGGGCCTCGAATCGCGCCACGCAGAGCTGGGCGGCGAGCTCGAATTCGCCGTCCTCGATCGCGATGAAGATGTCCTTGAGGATGCGCTTGCGCTGGCGCGCCTGCTGGATGCGCTCGGCCAGCGCGTGCGCGGTGTGCGGCTTGAGCAGGTAGCTGTCCAGCGCCGACTCGGCGGCCTCGGCCACCGCCGCGTAGCTCGCCTCGGACGTGACCATGATGAACACGGTCGAGAAGGGCAGCAGCTGGGCGCGCCGGAGGTCGTTGAGCAGGTCCTGGCCGGAGTAGTTGCCGCCGTGGAAGTCCTGCTCGCACAGCACGATGTCGAACTCGCGCGCCTCGAGCTGGCGACGGGCGTCCTGGACGCGGCCGCACTGCACGACGTTGCCCACGCCCAGGTCGCGCAGTTGCGCGGCCTGGATGCTGCGGGCCGTCGGGTTCGCGTCGATGACCAGGGCGCGGCAGTTGACGATGTCGGGGTCGAAGCGCGATCCCGCGCCGCCGAATGCGGCGGGCGTGGCGGCCTTCATCTCCGACTGGGCACTCTTCATGGCAGGACAACCCGGCTGGCAGGCGCCCGAAGAGGCGCCCGTCCACGGTTATCGGCCCGCGCCGGTCCTACTTGAAGAGGTCCTTGACCCGGTCGGTCCAGCTCTTGGAGTTGGGCGAGTGCTTCTCGCCGCCCTTGCGCAGCGACTCGTCGAGCTCGCGCAGCAGCTTGCGCTGGTGCTCGGTGAGCTTGATCGGGGTCTCGAGCGTGATGTGGGCGTACAGGTCGCCCGGGTAGCTCGACCGGATGCCCTTGATGCCCTTGCCGCGCAGGCGGAAGGTCTTGCCGTGCTGCGTGCCCTCGGGCAGCTCGATCTCGACCTTGCCGTTGAGCGTCGGCACTTCGATCGAGCCGCCGAGCGCGGCCTGCGTCATCGGCACCGGCACCGTGCAGTGCAGGTCGTCGCCGTCGCGCTCGAAGATGTCATGCTGCTTGATCCGGATCTCGATGTACAGGTCGCCGGGCGGCCCGCCGTTCGGGCCCGGCTCGCCGTTGCCCGAGGAGCGGATGCGCATCCCCTCGCCGATGCCGGCAGGGATCTTCACCTCCAGCGTCTTCTGGCGCTTGATCCGGCCCTGGCCGCTGCAGCTCGGGCAGGGCTCAGGGATGATCTTGCCGGTGCCGTGGCAGTTCGGGCACGTCTGCTGGATCGAGAAGAAGCCCTGGCGCAGGTGCACCGTGCCGGCGCCCGAACAGGTCGGGCAGGTCTTGGGCGAGGTGCCCGGCTTGGCGCCCGAGCCCTTGCAGGTCTCGCAGGTGTCCCAGCTCGGGATGCGGATCTGCGTGTCCTTGCCGGCGGCGGCCTCCTCCAGCGTGATCTCCATCGCGTAGCTGAGGTCGTTGCCGCGGTAGACCTGCTTGCCGCCGCCCGCGCCGCCGCGGCGCGCGCCCCCGAAGATGTCGCCGAAGATGTCGCCGAAGGCCTCCGCGAAGCCGCCGAAGCCCTCCCCGCCCGCGCCGTGACCCATGTTGGGATCGACGCCAGCGTGGCCGTACTGGTCGTACGCCGCCTTCTTCTGCGGATCCGAGAGCATCTCGTAGGCCTCCTTGGCCTCCTTGAACTTCTCCTCGGCCGACTTCGCCCCGTCGCCCTGGTTGCGGTCGGGGTGATACTTCATCGCGAGCTTGCGATAGGCCTTCTTGATGTCGTCGTCGGACGCGTTCTTGGCGACGCCCAGGACTTCGTAGTAATCGCGTTTGCTCATTGCAGGTGAACCTTGGGGATCGAGCGCGGGCGGCTTCGGCGGTGGTCGGGATCCGCGATTCTCGTCGATCGATCAGGGCCGGCGCCGGGTGCCTTCGAGGCAAAGGCATCCGGCGCGGCATTTTTCAGCGAGGAAGGCCGGCGGCCCGCGCGGCGGTTCTCCGGGAAACCGCGCGCAAGACACCGGCCGGTGCCCAGGGCGGGCGCTTCAGCTCTTCTTGACTTCCTTGAAGTCGGCGTCGACGACGTTGTCGTCGGCCGCCGGCTGCGGACGGGCCTGCGCCTCGTCGGCACCGGCCGCGGCGCCCGCGGCCGCCTGGGCCGCCTGGGAGTCAGCGTACATCTTCTCGCCCAGCTTCTGGCTCGCGGCCATCAGCGCCTCAGTCTTGGCCTCGATCGCGGCCTTGTCGTCGCCCTTGATGGCTTCCTCGACATCCTTCAGCGCGGCCTCGATCTTCTCCTTCTCGCCGGCGTCCAGCTTGTCGCCGTACTCGCCCAGGCTCTTGCGCACGGAGTGCACCATCGCGTCGCCCTGGTTGCGGGCCGTGACGAGCTCGACCTTCTTCGCGTCCTCGGCGGCGTTGGCGGCGGCGTCGTTCACCATCTTCTCGATCTCGGCCTCGGACAGGCCCGAGTTCGCCTTGATGGTGATCTTGTTCTCCTTGCCGGTGCCCTTGTCCTTGGCGCTCACGTGCAGGATGCCGTTGGCGTCGATGTCGAAGGTGACCTCGATCTGCGGCACGCCGCGCGGCGACGGCGGGATGCCCTCGAGGTTGAACTCGCCGAGGCTCTTGTTGCCCGAGGCCAGCTCGCGCTCGCCCTGGTAGACCTTGATCGTGACGGCCGGCTGGTTGTCGTCGGCGGTCGAGAACACCTGGCTGAACTTGGTCGGGATCGTGGTGTTCTTCTTGATCATCTTGGTCATCACGCCGCCGAGCGTCTCGATGCCGAGCGACAGCGGGGTGACGTCCAGCAGCAGCACGTCCTTGCGGTCACCCGAGAGCACCTGGCCCTGGATGGCGGCGCCGACGGCGACGGCCTCGTCCGGGTTGACGTCCTTGCGCGGGTCCTTGCCGAAGAACTCCTTGACCTTGTCCTGCACCTTGGGCATGCGGGTCATGCCGCCGACCAGGATGACGTCGTTGATGTCGCTCACCTTGACGCCCGCGTCCTTGATCGCGGTGCCGCAGGGGGCGATCGTGCGCTCGATCAGGTCCTCCACCAGCGACTCGAGCTTGGCGCGGGTCAGCTTGATGTTCAGGTGCTTCGGGCCCGACGCGTCGGCCGTGATGTAGGGCAGGTTGACGTCGGTCTGCGTCTGGTTGGACAGCTCGATCTTGGCCTTCTCGGCGGCTTCCTTCAGGCGCTGCAGGGCCAGCACGTCCTTGGTCAGGTCGACGCCCTGTTCCTTCTTGAACTCCGAGATGATGTAGTCGATGATGCGCTGGTCGAAGTCCTCGCCGCCCAGGAACGTGTCGCCGTTGGTGGACAGCACCTCGAACTGCATCTCGCCGTCGACGTCGGCGATCTCGATGATCGAGATGTCGAACGTGCCGCCGCCGAGGTCGTACACCGCGATCTTGCGGTCGCCCTTGCCGTGCTTGTCCAGGCCGAACGCGAGCGCCGCGGCCGTCGGCTCGTTGATGATGCGCTTGACGTCCAGGCCGGCGATGCGGCCCGCGTCCTTGGTCGCCTGGCGCTGGCTGTCGTTGAAGTACGCGGGCACCGTGATCACGGCCTCGGTGACCGTCTCGCCGAGGTAGTCCTCGGCCGTCTTCTTCATCTTGCGCAGCACTTCGGCGGAGACCTGCGGCGGCGCGATCTTCTTGCCGCGCACCTCGACCCACGCATCGCCGTTGTCGGCGGCGGCGATCTTGTAGGGCATCAGGTCGATGTCCTTCTGGACTTCCTTTTCCGTGAACTTGCGGCCGATCAGCCGCTTGACGGCATACAGCGTGTTGCGCGGGTTCGTGACCGCCTGGCGCTTGGCCGAGGCGCCGACCAGCACCTCGCCGTCTTCCTGGTAGGCGATGATCGACGGCGTGGTGCGGGCACCTTCCGAATTCTCGATCACCTTGGTGGAATTGCCTTCCATGATGGCGACGCACGAGTTCGTGGTCCCGAGGTCGATGCCGATGATCTTTGCCATGTTGAGTTCTCCTGGAGCTGAAAACAGCTGAATTTCTGTTGTTTCCGAGATGCGGATCCCGGGGCTGGTTTCAAGTTGGAAGCGCCGGGACTGCGCGCTTTCTCGCACGGATCGGGGCATCGCGGCCCCGGTCCACGCTCACTTCGGGGCCGCGACGGTCACGAGCGCCGGGCGCAGCACGCGTTCGGCGATCAGGTAGCCCTTCTGCAGGACGGCCACGACGGTGTTGGCCTCCTGGTCGGCCGGCACCATCGAGATCGCCTGGTGCTGGTGCGGGTCGAACTTCGTGCCCGCGGGCGGGTTGATCTGGACGACCTTGTTGCGCTCCAGCGCGGAGACGAGCTGGCGCAGCGTCGCGTGCACGCCCTCCAGCACCTGCTCGGTCGTCGCGTTGGGCAGCGCGATCGCGGCTTCCAGGCTGTCCTTGACGGGCAGCAGGCTGTCGGCGAAGCCCTCGACCGCGAACTTGCGCGCCTTGGCGACCTCCTCGTCGGCGCGTCGGCGGGCATTCTCGGCTTCGGCCTTCGCGCGCAGGTGGGCGTCGTTCAGCTCGGCGACCTTCGCCTCGAGCTCGGCGATGCGGGCCGCCTCGCCGCCGGCCAGCGGCGGCAGGTCCAGGGATTCCCCTTGCAGGGGCGAGTTCAAGGGCGCTTGAGGGTTCTGGTCTTCGGCAGTCATGGCGTCGGTGAGGTCTCGATGTGGGCGCCGGCAGCGCCGGTTGCGCCCTGAACTGGGGACGTGCGAAACCGTTTCAAGGGCCGGACGGAACTTTTTTCCGCGCACGGCCTCTGCGCCCGGATCAATCCGGGTCGTCGATCGACGCGCTCCAGCGCTGCCACTCCGCGAGGTCGCGGCGGTCGCGCTTGGTCGGCCGGCCCTGCTCCTGGGCGGAGGCGGGCTCGATGCCGAACCGGCGCGCCTCCGCGGCGCGTTGGAGCGCGGCGATGCTCGCTTCGGTCTCCTCGTAGAGCGCGCGGGCGACGGGGGCGGGCCCGCGCATCGCGCTCAGGCCGCGGACCAGCAATTCACGGACCGTGCCGGGCTGGCGGATCTCGATGCGGTCGTTGACGCGCACGGCGCGCGCAGGCTTGGCGACCTGGCCGTTGACCTGCACGCGCCCGTGCTCGATCTCCTCGGCGGCCAGCGCCCGCGTCTTGAAGAAGCGTGCGACCCAGAGCCACTTGTCCAGGCGCATGTCGGCGGCGGCTTCGGGCGCCGAGGAGGGGGCGGGGTGCTTGGCCATCGCGTCGAGGGGAGTCA
>DASVLN010000725.1:0-23857 GCA_036384855.1 Burkholderiaceae bacterium
GCCCGGCGCGAGCGCGAACAGCAGCACGCCGGCGAGCGAGGACGCCACGCCCGCGAGCATCGGCAGCCGCCGGCCGACGTGGTCGGACAGGTTGCCGAAGAGCAGCAGCGTCAGGACGACCGCGATCGGGTAGACCGCGAACATGCCGGTCGTGACCGTGGGCGTGAGGTGCCAGCGCGCGGCATAGAGCGGGTAGCTGAGCGCGGGCGCGGCGCTGGTCCACAGCGTGTGGGCGACGACGGCCGCCGAGACGCGGAACGCGGCGGCGCGGCCGAGCGTGCGACCCGTGGGCGGAAGGTGGGCGGGACGGTTGGGCATGGCGGGCTCCTGGATCGTCGAATAAATATGTACGGACGTAGTAAATGCGGAGACAAAAAAAGCGCGGCAAGCCGCGCGCGGCCTGCCGCGGGTCAGTGCGCGCTCGTTCCCGGGCCGATGCGCGGCAGCACCTGCGTGAACAGGATCTCCCTGAACCGCTCGACCGGTTCGGGGCTGCGCACCAGCTTGGCCATCAGGTTGGCGCCCTGCAGCGAGGAGATGACGAAGGCCGCGACCTCGTCGCAGTCGGTCGAGGGGGCGATCTCGCCCGCGGCCACCGCGGCGCGCAGGCAGTAGGCGATCGCCGCCTGGCCTTCGCCGAAGTGGGCCAGCAGGCGCGCGCGGATCGCCTCGCTCTGCTCGGCCGCCTCGGCCGTGAAGTTGCCCAGCAGGCAGCCGTTGCGCATGCCGTGGCGGTTCAGCCGGTTCTTCGTGGCGTCGATGTAGGCGCGCAGGCGCTGCAGCGGCGGGTGGCTGTCGTCGCGCAGGCCCTCGCGCGCCGAGCGGGCCTCCTCGACGTAGAGGTCGATCACCTCGAGCGCGAACGCCTCCTTCGACGCGAAATGGTTCGTGAACGAGCCCTGCGGCACCCCGGCGGCCTGCACGATGTCGCGCACGCTGGCACCGAGATAGCCGTGCTGGTGGACGACCTGCATGCCGACCTGCAGGAGCTTCTCGCGATGGGAGGGCTTGGGCATGATCGGAACAATACAGTCGTACGTATTTCGTGTCAAGCCGCCCATCGACCGGCACCGCCCGGCGCGGCGGCGATCAGCCTCCGCAGGGCAGGGCGGAGGCGGGCTTGATCTCTTCCATGCAGATCATGGAGCGCACGTCGGCGACGCCCGGCACCTGCATCAGGCGATCGGTGAGGAAGTGCGAGAGCGCCTTCAGGTCGCCGGCAACGACCTTGAGCAGGTAGTCGCAGTCGCCCGAGACGATGTGGCATTCGAGCACCTGGGGGAAGTCGCGCAGCGTCGCCTCGACCTCGCGCACGCGCCCGAAGGCGCCGGCTTCCACGTTCACGCTGACGTAGGCGGCGACTCCCAGGCCCAGCGCCAGCGGGTCGACCGCGGCCCGGTAGCCGCGGATCACGCCGCGCTCTTCGAGCGCCCGCACGCGCCGGAAGCACTGCGGCGCCGAGAGCTGCACCGCCGCCGCGAGCTCCACGTTGGACATCCGTCCCGAGTCCTGGAGGATTCCAAGAATCTTGCGGTCGATCGCGTCGAGGGGCGGTGAATCGCTGGGCACGGGTCATTCTATGAAAGGAACTGCTCCAAACTGGCGGATTCGACGCAATGATTCGAAATCAAATTCCTCTCCACCACGAATAAAGTCGAGCGCTTCGTGACAACGCGACGACAATGCCCGGCGCCGGCCATCCGGCCGGACCTTCGCGCCCTGCGGACACCCTCCGCGCCGTCCATGGAACACACCTTCCTCTCCGCGTTCATCCTGCTGCTGCTGGTGCTCGACCCGTTCGGCAGCCTGCCCGTCTTCATCTCCATCCTGGGCGTGGTGCCGCCGGAGCGGCGCACGCGTGTGGCGGTGCGCGAGGTCGCGATCGCCTTCGTCGTGCTGCTCGCGTTCATGGTGTCGGGGCAGGGCTTCCTGACGCTCATGCGGCTGTCCGAGCGGTCGCTGGAGGTCGCCGGCGGCGTGATCCTGATCATCATCGCGATCCGCATGATCTTCGGCAGCGGCGGCGGCGAGATCTACGGCGTCGACACCGGTCGCCAGCCCTTCATCTTCCCGCTCGCGGTGCCGCTGTTGGCCGGGCCGTCGGCCATGGCCACCGTGCTGCTGCTCGCCTCGCGCCAGCCCGAGCACATCCTCGAATGGATCGGCGCGCTCACCGCGGCGCTGGCGGTCAGCGGCGTCGTGCTGCTGGCGGCCGACCGCATCCGCCGCGTGATCGGCTCGCAGATGGTCTCGGCCGTCGAGAAGCTGATGGGCCTCGTGCTCACGGCGGTCGCGGTGGAGATGATCCTCGCCGGCCTGAAGCGCTACTTCGTCGGCGACCTCTGAACGCGCACCTCTTTCCCGTCTTTGATTTGATACGCAGGAGCTCCCCGATGACCCGTCCCACCTCGACCCTGTCCCTCACGCGCCGCGCCGCGATCGCGCTGGCCGCCGGCGCCGCGCTGCTGGGCGCGTCCCTCGCCGATGCCCGCAGCATCGAGGACATCCGCAAGAGCGGGACGCTGGTCGTCGCCACCGAGGGCAAGTTCGCGCCGTTCAACTTCGTCGACCACGACAAGGTCGCCGGCTTCGAGATCGACGTCGCCAACGCCGTCGCCGCCAAGATGGGCCTGAAGGTCGAGTGGAAGACGATGAGCTTCGACGGCCTGCTCGTGGGCCTCGCGCAGGATCGCTGGGACATGGTGATCGCCTCGCACGGCATCACGCCGGAGCGCGAGAAGGCCGTGACCTTCGCCAACCCGCACTACTGCACGGGCGGCGTCATCATCTCGCGCGACGGCTCCATCAAGACGGCCAAGGACCTGACCGGCAAGGTCGTCGCGGTGCAGACCGGCACGACCTACTACGACAACGTGAAGAAGCTTCCGGTCAAGGACGTCAAGAACTTCCCGCAGGACAACTCGGCGCGCGCGGCGCTCGAGACCGGCCACGTCGACGCCTGGGTGACCGACAAGTTCGTGGCCAAGGCCTCGCTCGCGGCGACGCCCGGCACCAAGCTGAAGACCGGCGACTTCCTCTTCACCGAGCGCATCGCCGCCGCGGTCGCCAAGGGCAACACCGGGCTCGCCAACGAGGTGGACAAGGCGCTGGCCGCGATCATGGCCGACGGCACGTACGCGGCCATCTCGAAGAAGTGGTTCAACGAAGACATCCGCTGCAAGTGACGGCCCCGCGATGAGCGCCCTGAAACGGTTGACCTCGCCCTGGCCCGCGGGCTGGGATCGCAAGCGCCGCAGCACGGCGACGATGGCCGCCGCCGCGGTCGCGATGGTGGTGGTGCTCTGGGCGCTGGCGCGCGTCGTCTCGTTCGCGCCCGAGCCGATCGGCAGCAACGCGCAGGCCTTCGCCGACGGCGCCCGCGTGACGGTGGAGCTGACGCTGGTCTCGGGCGCGGCGGGCATCGTGCTGGGCATCGTCGCCGCGCTGGGCAAGCTCTCGCGCGTGCCGCCGGTGCGCTGGATCGCGTCGTTCTACGTCTGGGTGATCCGCGGCACGCCGCTGCTGATCCAGGTCTTCTTCGCCTACTTCGCGCTGCCGCAGCTGCTGCCGTTCCTCAAGCTGGAGGAGTTCGGCTGGGCCTGTGTCGCGCTGGCGCTCAACGTGGGTGCCTACAACGCGGAGGCGATCCGCTCGGGCCTGCTCGCGGTGCCCAGGGGGCAGCTCGAGGCGGCACGCTCGCTGGGCATGAACCGCTGGTTCACGTTCATCGACGTCACGCTGCCGCAGGCGTTCAAGATCGCGCTGCCGCCGCTGGTCAACAACGTCGTCGCGCTGCTGAAGGACTCGTCGCTCGCGTCCGTCATCGGGCTCGTCGAGCTCACCAACACGGCCGACCTGCTGCGGGCGAAGACCTACCTGCCGATCCCGTCGCTCGTGACCTCGGCGTCGATCTACCTGCTGCTCACGACGGTCATGACCCAGTTCTCCGGCGCGGTGGAGCGTCGCTTCGACATCGAGGACAAGCTGGCATGAGTGGCACGAGTCTTGCGAAAGATGCGGCCATGCCCACCGCGCCGCTCATCACCGTCGACAACGTCTGCAAGTCCTTCGGCGGCGTGCAGGTGCTCAAGGACGTCACGACGCACTTCAACGCCGGAGAGGTGGCGGTGATCATCGGCGCCTCCGGCTCGGGCAAGAGCACGCTGCTGCGCACCCTCAACCGGCTCGAACGCCACGACAGCGGCCGCATCGTCGTCGACGGCATCGAGGTCGACGACGACCACAAGCGGCTCGACGCGCTGCGCGCGGAGGTCGGCATGGTGTTCCAGCAGTTCAACCTGTTCCCGCACCTGACCGTGCTCGAGAACGTGGCGCTGGCGCCGCGCCGCGTGCGCGGGCTCGCGCGCGCGCAGGCGGAGGCGCGCGCGCTGGAGCTGCTCGAGCGCGTCGGCCTGAAGGCGCATGCGCACAAGCATCCGTTCGCGCTGTCCGGCGGCCAGCAGCAGCGCGTGGCGATCGCGCGCAGCCTCGCGATGCAGCCGCGCGTGATGCTGTTCGACGAGCCGACCTCCGCGCTCGACCCGGAGATGGTCAAGGAAGTGCTCGACGTGATGAAGGAGCTCGCGGCAAGCGGCATGACGATGATCGTCGTGACCCACGAGATGGGCTTCGCGCGCGAGGTCGGCGACCGCATCCTCTTCTTCGACCGCGGCCGCATCGCGCAAGACGCGCCGCCCGACCGGTTCTTCGGCGCCCAGGAGGACGAACGCGTGCGCGCGTTCATCGGCCAGGTCGCCCGCTGAAGGCGCATTCGTCCGCCACGACGACGAAGCGCGAGTCGACTCCCCACCCACCACCCACGTCATCCCCGAGGAGGGACGCATGTCCAGAAAGATCGTGATCGCCGGCGTCGCATCCGGCTTGTCCTGTCTCGCGCCCCTGACCGCGCTCGCGCAGGCGGCGTCCGCGGCGGTCTCGCCTTCCGCGGCCGCGAGCGCTCCGGCCGATAACATCGCGCACGTGATCATCACGGCGCAGAAGCGCAAGGAGGACATCCGCGACGTGCCGCTGAGCGTGTCGGTGCTCTCGGGCGAGCAGCTGCAGTCGCAGCAGATCAACACGGTCGAGGACCTGACGCGCAACATCCCCAACATCTCGTTCTCGTCCCAGGGCGGCCCGGGGCTGGGCACCGTGGAGATCCGCGGCGTGAGCTCGCAGGCGGGCCAGGCGACGGTCAGCGTCTACCTCGACGACGTCTCGCTCACGACGCGCAACCTCTACAGCCAGGGCACGGCCGAACCGCGCTTCTTCGACCTCGCCAACGCCGAGATCCTGCGCGGCCCGCAGGGCACGCTCTACGGCGCGAGCTCGCTGGGCGGCACGATCAAGTTCGTCAGCAACCAGCCGAACCTGAAGGAGGTCGAGGGATACGCGCAGGCGACCGTCTCGGGCACGAAGCACGGTGGTCTGAACTGGGAAGTGCAGGGCGTCTCCAACATCCCGCTGGTCAAGGGCACCGCGGCCCTTCGGCTGGGCGTCGAGCACGGCCACGAGAGCGGCTACATCGACCAGGTCGACCCGACGACGCTGCAGCGCATCGCCAAGGGCATCGACGGCGACGACTACACGGCCCTCAAGATGATGCTGAAGGCCGACATGGGGCACGGCTGGAGCATCCTGCCTGCGCTGTTCGCCCAGCAGACCGACACCAGCGACATCGCCACGGCCTACCGCGACACGCAGGGCGGCACCCCGCTGCCGCTGTACGAGACCAGCAAGACCGTGCGCGAGCCCGGGCGCGACCGCCTGGTGGTGCCGAGCGTCACGCTCTCCGGCGACACCTCGCTCGGCACGTTCACCGGCGTGCTGAGCGGCTACATGCGCCGCTTCAATCGCGTCCAGGACGGCACCGCGATCAACGACCCGAGCTACGCGGTCGAGAACCCCGACCAGTATCCCGGCCTCGTCGAGGCCCTCGACGCGCTGTCCTCGGCGGTCTACCTGAACAACAAGATCGACCAGACCTCGCTCGAGATGCGCCTCGCGTCGAAGGACTACGACCCGAGCCAGGGCAGCGCCTTCACCTGGATCGGCGGCGCGTACGTCGCCGACACGGTGACGCAGGTCTGGGACAACGAGCCGATCTTCGGCGTGAACGCGACGTTCGCGAAGTTCGGCTTCAACCCGGCGAGCGATCCGCCGCTGGATGGCGGCTTCCCCGACGACTTCCTGGGCGACAACTCCTACTACAGCGCACGCCACTACCACGACAAGCAGATGTCCGTGTTCGGCGAAGGCACCTGGCACTTCTCGCCGACGCTGTCGGGCACCGCGGGCCTGCGCTACCTCGACGCGTCGCAGCACTTCGCCCGCGAGTCGTCGTTCTTCTATGCGGGCGCCAACGGCGGCGTCGATCCGACGCAGGATCCGCACTGGACGGCGACCACGCCGACGTTCAAGCTGAACTGGACGGTCTCGCCCGACATCTCGCTCTACGCGAACGCCTCCAAGGGCTTTCGCCTCGGCAGTGCGAACCGCGGCGTGCCCGACACGGCGAAGGTCCGGCAGGACCAGGCGGCTCTCGGCCTGTCGGGGCCCGTGCCGAAGTCCTTCGACCCCGACAGCCTCTGGAGCTTCGAGGTCGGCAACAAGTCCGACTTCCTCGACCACCGCCTCGCGTTCAACGCCTCGGTCTTCTACCTCAAGTGGAAGAACCTCCAGCAGGACATCATCCTGAAGAATGCCGGCTACGACTACGAGACGAACGCCGGCGATGCGACCAGCTACGGCATCGAGGCCGAGCTGCGCGCGCGGGTGTCCGAGGCGCTGACCCTCAACGCCTCCCTGGGCTACACGCACGCGACCTTCGACCAGGACAACCCCGCGATCGGTTCGGTGCCGGTCAATCCGGACGATCCGGAGGGCCCGCGCGTGCTGAACGTGCAGAAGGGCGACTGGGTGCAGGGCGTGCCGCGCGGCACCGCGGCGCTGGGCTTCGACTACCACTGGGCCGTCAGCGATGCGGTCGGCGCGTTCGTGCGAGGCAGCGGCCAGTGGACGGGCAAGTCGCGCGGCTCGCTCGATCGCTCGGCGGCCGACTTCCAGCGTCCGTCCTACTTCACGGCGGACTTCAGCGGCGGCGTCAACTTCGAGCGCTGGGAGATCACGGCCTTCGTCAAGAACGCCAACAACAACCATGTCGCGATCCAGTCGCCGCAGGTGCAGAAGGTGGATGAGGCCTACTACCTGCGGCCGCGCACGATCGGGATGACGGTCAATTACGCGTTCTGACCCGGACGACGGCCAGGAGGACGGCACGTCGGCAGCGGCGCCGAGGCGGACGCGTCCGCCGCGTAACATGCCGCCCGTGACTTCGACGCTCCGCCGCCAGGCCCTGGCCGTCCTGCTGACCTGCGACCCTTGGGAGAAGGCGGCCCGCGCGCGCCGTCTCGGCCTTGAGGAGCTGCCCGTCGGGGCGGAGGAGGCGATCGCCGAGCCGCCGGGCATCCCCGGCCGGCCCGCGCGGCCGGCGCTGGTGCCGCACACCGAACTGAAGCAGCGCTCGGTGCAGACGCCGCAGGGCCGCGCCGCGCTGATGCACGCGCTCGCGCACATCGAGCTCAACGCGATCGACCTGGCCGCCGACCTCGCGTGGCGCTTCGCCGGGCAGCCCGACGAGTTCTACCTCGACTGGGCGCGCGTCGCGCGCGAGGAGGCGCTGCACTTCGGGCTGCTGAGCGAGCGGCTGGGGGAGCTCGGCCACGCGTACGGCGACTTCCCCGCGCACAACGCGCTGTGGGAGATGGCCGAGAAGACGCGCCACGACCTGCTTGCCCGCATCGCGCTCGTGCCGCGCACGCTGGAAGCCCGCGGCCTGGACGCCTCGCCGCCGATCCGGCGCAAGCTCGAGGCCGTGGGCGACGAGCGCGGCACGGCCATCCTCGACGTGATCCTGCGCGACGAGATCGGCCACGTCCACGTCGGCAACCGCTGGTACGCGCGCTTGTGCGGGCAGCGCGGCCTCGATCCCGTCGCGACCTACGAGGCGCTCGCCGCCGAGCACGGCGCGCCGCGTCCGCGCGGGCCTTTCAACCTCGAGGCCAGGCGCGCCGCTGGCTTCAGCGAGGAAGAGCTGGCCAGGCTGGGTTGAAGAAGCGGCGGAACGCCCCACGTGGGACGGCTGGCGCGAAAGGCCCGCGCGTCGCGCCGGCCGACCCCGTCTTCTAAAATCCCGCACCGCCTTCGGCCGCCGCCGCCGCGCGGCGCCTGCGCCTTCGCGCGCCCACCTTCGGAGACTGCCATGGCCCTGTACCGCATCGGCGATGCCGCCCCCCGTGTCGAGGAGGGCGCGTGGGTCGCCGACTCCGCGACCGTGCTCGGCCGCGTGGCGCTCGAGCGCGACGCCAGCGTCTGGTACGGCGCCGTGCTGCGCGGCGACAACGAGTGGATCACCATCGGCGAGCGCAGCAACGTCCAGGACGGCTGCGTGCTGCACACCGACATGGGCTTCCCGCTGACGCTGGGCGCGGACGTGACGGTCGGCCACCAGGTGATGCTGCACGGCTGCACGGTGGGCGACAACTCGCTCGTGGGCATCCAGTCGGTGGTCATGAACGGCGCGCGCATCGGCCGCAACTGCATCGTCGGCGCGGGCTCCCTGGTGACCGAGGGCAAGGAGTTCCCGGACAACTCGCTGATCGTCGGCAGCCCCGCCAAGGCGATCCGCACGCTCACCGACGACCAGGTCGCGCGCCTGAAGGCGAGCGCGGCGCACTACGTGCACAACGCCGCGCGCCACCGCGAGGAGGTGGTGCGCATCGACGAACCCTCGGCCGCCGCCCGCGCGCGCGGCGCCGACGCCAGCGCCGGCTGACGGCGCCCCGGACGAGACATCATGAGCGATCTCCACAAGTTCATCTTCGACGGCCTGCCGGTGCGCGGCATGCTGGTGCGCCTGACCGACAGCTGGCAGGAGGTGCTGGCCCGCCGCGCCGCGAGCGGCGCCTGGCCGCGGGCCGTGCAGGACATGCTCGGCGAGATGGCCGCCGCGTCGGTGCTGATGCAGGCCAACCTCAAGTTCAACGGCGCGCTGGTGCTGCAGGTGCAGGGCGACGGCCCGGTGCGCCTGGCGGTGGCCGAGGCGCTGACCGACCTGCGATTCCGGGTCACCGCCAAGG
This sequence comes from Burkholderiaceae bacterium, assembly GCA_036384855.1. Lineage (GTDB taxonomy): Bacteria > Pseudomonadota > Gammaproteobacteria > Burkholderiales > Burkholderiaceae_C > Scleromatobacter. The sequence goes on from DASVLN010000725.1 coordinate 9,138, forward strand.
TGCAGGGCGACGTCGCCGCGGACGCGCGCTTCGAGGATCTCGTCAACGCCGGCGGCCACGGCCGCTGCGCGATCACGCTGGATCCGAAGGACCGCGAGCCCGGCCAGCAGCCTTACCAGGGCGTGGTGTCGCTCGTGACGCCGGACGGCCATTCCGTGGGCGACGTGGCGAGCATGCTGGAGCAGTACATGCGCCAGTCGGAGCAGCTCGACACCCGGCTCGTGCTCGCCGCCGACGGCGAACGCGCCTGCGGGCTGCTGGTCCAGCGCCTGCCGGTCGAGGGCGTCGCCAACCTCGAGGGCACGGCCGCGGGCGCGGTCGACGAGGACGCCTTCACCCGCATCGCCCACCTCGCGGCGACGCTGAAGGCCGACGAACTGCTGACCCTGGACGCCGAGACCATCCTGCGGCGCCTGTTCTGGGAGGAACCGCTGCGCCTGTTCGAGCCGCAGCATCCGTCCTTCGCCTGCAGCTGCTCGCGCGAGCGCGTGCGCTCGATGCTGCGCGGCCTCGGCCGCGAGGAGGCCGAGGACATCCTCGCCGAGCGCGGCGACATCGAGATCGCCTGCGACTTCTGCGGCCGCCAGTACCGGTTCGACGCGGTCGACGTGGGCGAGATGTTCACGGCCGCCGCCGACCAGCCCGGCGCCGGCTCGAACGTGCACTGACGCGTCTGCGCGACGCGCCCAAGCGAAAAGTCGGCCGTGATCAGGCCGCCCGACCTACACCGTGGCGCCGCCGCTCATGGTCAGTGCTTGGCGGCCGAGGCCGCCTTCTCGGCGGTTTTCCGCGCCGTGGTTGTGCGGTGCGTGGCCGTCTGGCGCTGACTGCTCGGAGTGGTGACCACGACCGTGCCGATACTGCCCCCGGCAACCTGAGAGGCGGCCGCAGGGACGGGCGCGATGCAGAACGCTGTCAGCATAGCCGACACGGCCACGAGGCCCGACTTGGTGGCGTGACGAAGAATGGGGCGGTTCATGGCGATTTCCTCGGTAAAGTCATCGGCGCCGGATCAGTGTTGACGCCAGCTGACGGAGGTGTTGGTCAGCCGATTGCTGCCATGGTCGAGGCCGCACAGCGTGGTGCAGTTCTGTGAGCCGCGATTGAGGTCATAGCCATTGCCGGTGATGGTGATACTGGGCGTGAATGCTGCGCCGGTGCCGATCTGTTGGTCTGCTGTGATGCTACCCAGGCCCGCATCGCTCAGAGCGTTCGTCGGGAAGGTGCCATCCGCCAGATTGAAATAGTCGTAGTAGCCCAGGCCCAGCGAACAACCCGACCCCGCGACGAAGGCTGGCACCACCAGCAGCCGACCCACGACAAGTGGCATGTCCGAGATCACGGCGCTGGTAGTAAGCAGGTTCGCAGAACTGGTCACCTGCACCCACTTGCCCGGGACTGCCGGCGCGGAACCGTTGGCCGGTACTGGCGGCGTATAGGTGTAATTGACAGCGGTGGTGGCCGTCCACAACGGCACCCAGCCCGTCGCGCTGGCGCCGAAGAGGGTGATTTGGCCTGAGTTGGTGGCGTAGAAGTACGGGTTGCCGTTCACCTTGAAGTAGCTCACCCACTGGACATTGCTGACGGCCGCGCCCGTGGCTGGGTTGACTGTCGTGCCGGCCTGATGCAGGGCGGCGACATCGACCGCCGCGCCAGTGCCGCTCAACGTCGTGTACCAGATCTGACCGTTACTCGCGCCCATCCAGAGCTGGTTGCTGGCGCTGTCGATAAACAATGCGCTGCTGACGGTGAACGGGAGGACGGCCGAAGTCGACGCGCCGCTCGTCACGTTGGTTTCCCACAAGGTGCTTGTGGTGCCATTCGTGACAACGTAGATCGTGTACGCGGTGGTGCCGGCGGTGCCGAAATACGCAATGGCCGGTGGTTGACGAAGGGGCGCATTGCCGGTGGCGGCCGTCGTGTCGCCAGCGGTCGTGCCCGTGGGGGTATTGCCGCTGCTGCCGGGGTAGGTGTCGTAGATCACCGAGCTTGGTACGCCATTGTCGTCGAGCTTGAGCGAATAGCGCTCACCACCGGAGTTCATGCTGCCGACGATGTAGCTCGCCCAGGACGATCCGTCATAGGAATCCACCACCGTGAAGTCGCCATTGGTCGGGCCAGTCGACTGGAAGGTCGAATAGTTCTGGAGCTGGGTCAGGTTGTATGTGTTCATCCAGCCCCACTTCAGCGCACCGGTGGTCGAGTCGATCGAGTACAGGAAGCCGTCGGAGCTCGTGAACAGCACTGCCGTCGGGCGCGACGCGTGCGCCCGTGCCCATGTGACGTAGCCTGATTTCTGGGTCAGCAGGCCGCTGCTGGGCGGACCGAGGTAGAGCTCCTGGTTCTCCATGCTGAAGGCGCCCACCAGCACGTTGGAGGCGCGGCTGCCCAGGTAAGTAGACGCGCTGCAGGCGAGGCCGGATGCATTGGGATTGATCGTGTAACTGGCGACCGTGCTGGCGTCGGGGACGCAGGTCGTCTTCACGGTGGGCAGTCCGAAGGCCGCGTCCGTCAGTGATGTCAGCACAGTGAGGCCAGTGCCGCCCATCAGTTTGGTTGTCCGGTCAGTGATGGTCATCGTGTTGTCCGTCGTCCAGGCCGGTCCCCCATTAGGGTTGCCCGACGAGTCCACCGGATATGCCGTGACGTGACCAGCCGAAGGCGTCGTGGTCGTTGCGGTGTACTCGTACGCGGAGCCGCTCTGCACGGTCTTGGGCACCAGCGGCGCGGCGATCGAGCTCGAGGCGTAGATCTGCGCGACGATGGTCTGGAACGCGTTGTTGAGGGAGGACGGGTCGTTGGCGGGGAAGAAATTCGCCGTGCCGCCCGCGATCGCCATGGCCTGCAGCAAGTTGTAGGCGATCGGGTTGGTATTCTTGTCGACGCCCGCGCCCAGGCCGATCACGTAGACCTTGATGCCGGCGTTGGCGAGGGCCGTGACCGAGCTCATTGCGTCGGTCACAGCCTGTGAGTTGGACGACACGAACGCGCCGGTGCTGTCGAACGTCGCGGTTAGGTTGTACGCGTTGCCGGTGATCGTGCCAAGCGGAGGCCAGGTCTTACCGGACAGGTCGAGCGTCGGCAGCCCGTCCGTCATCAGCACGACGTACTGCGACTGGCACGATGCCTTCGTGATATTGCCCATGTAGGTCTTGGCCCCCGCGAGCAGGCCGGCGATTGCCGACTGGCCTGCGACGGCCTTTATCTCACCAGTGGACGCGTTGTTGGTCTCCGGATTGAGCGCGGTGGCGAACGCCTGCGCGCCATTGCTCGTCGTAGGATCCGTGCCCATCGCGACGGTCGCTGTGCCCGTCGTCGCCGACTGGGATCCGCCATAACCGAAGCCGCGCTGGATGTACATCACCTGCGGCGAGTACGGCACGAAGCCGGCGTTTGTCGGCGTTGTCGTCTTGGCGTTGCCGCTCGGCGTGACGTACGGATAGCTTTCGCTGTAGCTGCCGGGGTTGTTGTTATAGGTCGATAGCGAGTAGTGGCTATACGGATTGGCAGGACTCACTTGGCCGTAGTCCAAGAATACGGGCGCCAAGCCACTGGCGTAGAGGACGTCGTTGACCTGCGGGTCGTCGCTCGAGGTCGAGATCGTCATGTACGGGTTGGTGTTCAGCGCGTTGGCGCCCAGTTGGCCGCTGATCGAGTTGCAGTCCGAGTAGACAGCGTTGCTGGACGGCAGGCTCTGGTATCCGTAGCAGGGGTTCGCGACGGTGTTCGCTGACGCAGTGTTCGTCAGGCCGAACGAGCCCGACGTCGGACTCATCTGGTAGACCCACGTCGTGTATAGCGATGTCCCGGAGGTCGAATACGTGTAGATGCCAAAGTTGATTGTCGCGCCGTAGGAATTGAGCACCGACTTGATCGCCGCCTTCGTCATGTTGAGGCGGCTGGGACCGTTGTCGCACTTGTAAGAGCTGTTGGTGAGGCAGGCGGCGGTGTAGTTTGCCATCCCTCCCGACGCGGCCTGTACCGGCGGCGTGAAGCCTGCGGGCACCGAGTATTGCATCGGCGAGCTCGAGTTCTGCAACGCGGACAGCGACGAGCCCAGCGATCCACTGCCCACCATAATGGCGCCTGCGGTGGTACCGTCCATCGATTCGGAGTTCGTGATGGCCAGCAGCACCTGCGGCGCGGCTGCTGGCGTCGCGGCGTTCAGCGGCGCGACCGGCAGGCCAAGCAGGGCGATCGTCGCCGGAAGGGCGGCTACCCGTGTAGCACGGGCGAACAATGGGCGTGTCAGCGGGTGCATATCTTGTAGACCGTTTCGGTGATGGAGGTGGTGGCGCTCGACGCTTCGTAGATGCGCAGGTAGATGTCGTAGTAGTTCGCTGTCAGGAAGGGGCCGATGTTGCAGTTGGACGTGTCGGTTCGGCCTGTCGGCTGGACCACCGCTTGCACGGTGTAGCCCGGGCCAATGCTGGAGCCATTGTTGGTCACCGTCAGGGCGGCGCAGCGCAGCGTCGCGTCGGTATTGCCGACGCAACTACCCCAGTAGGTACTCGCGTCAGGTGGTGCAGTGCCGGGTGAGACATCGCGCCACCAAGCCGGCTGCGCTGCCCCAGTGCCAACGCTGAGTTCGAGCGGCTGACCCGTCGTCTGCGAATTGGCGACCATCAAGGCCTCGACCTGGGCGAGTGCAATGTCGCTGATCTGCGCATCCTTTTGGCGTTGCAGGTTGTTGCCGACAAGTTGGGTCGTCACGATGCTGCCGCGCATCGACACCACCAGTCCCAGCATGAATACAAGCAGGAAGACGAGGACGATGAGCAGCACGTCGCCACGCGCCGGACGCGCGCAAGACGGATGGCCGGGATGCATGGATGCGGTCATTTCTTGCAGATGAGCCCGTTGCAGTTCCAGAGCGCGTTGCGGTTGGCGATCTCCAGGGTGCTCACGACGTAGCGGTGGTTCTGTTGACTGCCGCTGCTGGGAATCGTGACGGCGGCGAAGCCGAAGCCACTTTCGAGACAAGGCTTCACCGGGCTGTTCGGCGTCGTCGTGCAGACCGGAATCGAAGAGATGGCTGCATTGCCACTCCCGCCCTGCATGTCGCTCTCGGTGGTGAGGCTGCGTGAGACGATCGCGACCTTCGTGGAGCGCACCGTGTCCCATTCGTTGTTCGTCGTCACGGTGGCCGCATCGTGGTATGCGGTAATGGCGCCGGTCTTGCCCGGGTCCACGCCGAAGCGCACTTGCAGCGACACGACGCCGGCGGCGACGATCTGCGGCGCCGTCTGCACCGAGTCGTCCTTGAAGGAGTAGGTGGCCATCTTGAGTACCGGGAACGAATAGTTCGCGTCCCGGTCAACATAGAAGACCACGGTGACGGCCGAGGTCGAGCGAGGCGTGGTAGCTACTGGCATCCCCGGCGGCACGTACGTGATGTCCACGAACTGGCCCTGGAATACCGCGGCGTCGGTCATGGTGCCGTAGCCCGCGGTGGTGAGCGAGCTGGCGTAGCCGTTGAGGAACGTGCTCGGCATCAGGGCGTTGACCGCGCTGTCGTCCACGTCGGGAGAACCGGAGGCGGTGCTCAATGACGCGATCGGCAGCCGGAAGCACGCGATGCGGTTGGTCAATGCGACCTGGAGGATCGCCGTGTCTCCGGCCGTCAGGCCGGTCGTGGTCTGCATCGGGAACTTGCCCGTCGACATCGGCGTGTAGGCGGAATTCGGCGAGACCGCGACGATAGGTGCATTGTTGGCATCGAAGCCGGTCGCGTCGCTGGACGTGGTTACGGCGAGAACGTCCGAAGGCGTCGGCGTACCGGAGGTTCCTGGATAAGTCAACTGAAGGCCGCTAGCAAAGGGCAAGTACAGGCCGCTAGTCGCTGCCACGGCATCGACCGGGTGGTGCACGAAGTACTTGCTCGTCGACTGCGCACCCGAGTTGTAGGTGAACATCTCGTTGCAAGCTTGCGGCGAGCCGCCCAGGAGGAACCCTGCGCCGGTGACAGTCCGGTTGATGAGATCGAGTGCGGTACGCGCCTCGTTGTCCCGGGTCTCGGAGTCGGCGTTGTGTACCGTCTGGGTCGCGAGGCTCTGCTGCGCTTTCAGCATGACACCCACCAGGATCATCGACAGCGCCAGCGCGACGAGCAGTTCGACGAGCGTGAAGCCGGCGGCAGCGCCGCCGCGGCGCGATCCGGCGAGTGAGGGCACGAGGGTCACGATTGACTGTACCGGTAGAGGAACATCTGGCTGCGCGTCGGGCTCGACGAGCTTCTGACGGAGCCGACCTGCGCCCAGCTGATCGTCAGCCGCACCGTGCAGCCGGTCGACACGGCGCAAGCGAGGCCGGACGACGAGTCCGGGAGCGTCTCGATCTGCGCGGTGCCGCTGGGCAGCAAGGTGACGACTTGCTTCAAGAATGGCTGCACGGCGGCCGGAGCTGCCGTATAGGTGCTCGCGTTGTAAGTTGTTCCCCCGGTCGTGGCCCACCCGGTCGTCGTCAAGACGGCCGAATTGGCCTGGATCGCGCTCCAGAACGTATTGCTCAGCGGTGCGAGCGTCGTCACGTTCTCGTTCTGCGTCGCCGCGGCGGTAACGCTGCCGAGACTGTGGGCGACGCCAAGCATGCCCAGGCCGAAAATAAGCGCCGCGACAAGTACGTTCAGCAGTGTGAACCCAGACTGGCCGCGGGCGGCCCGGCGATGCGAAGTGGCGATGCCAGCTTTCACGACAGTCCCTGGTTGATGAGTACCGTGCCCGAGAGCATGAAGATCAGCGGCCAGTCCGTGCCGCGACTGGAATGGAAGGTCTGCAAGCCGCTCTTGTCGACGGTGCCCTGGGACGAAAAGCTGAAGGTCACCGGCTGGCTCAACGCGCTGCTTCCCGTCCCCGCCGGGCAGGAGAGCCCCGGGGTGGACGACGACAACTGTGCGGTGGTCATTGAATGCGCCGGATCGGTGTGGCCGTTGACCGACATCGTCCAGTCGCAGCTGCCCGCGGTGGAGAACATCGTCACTCGGATGACTGGCAGCCCGCTGGCCCCGCTGACGTTGAGCGAGTTTGCATCGGAAACCCCAGCCGCCGTGCGCGCCCAGGCGAAGTCCTGCTGCAGCTTTGCAATCACGCCGCGCTCCTTCGCGCCCGTGGTCGCGTTATTGAAATACGGAACGCCGAGCGCCAGCGCGATCGCGATGATGGCGATCGTCACCATCAACTCGATCATCGTGAAGCCGGCTTGGAGGGCGAGACGTGTCGACATGCTCGTGGCTCGTGCGCAGAAGCTCAGAAGCAAGTGCCGGACTTGCTGGCGATCCAGCAACTCGAACTTGTCGGATAGCCTGCACTCGTGGCCACCGTCACTTTGGTGCCCGACGCGTCCAGCGTGTAGGTGAACCCGGTCGTCGAGTTCGTGCTACCCGTCGCCGTGACGAGATAGCCGGAGGAGGTCAGGTGATCGCAGGTGTACGTGAAATTGGTGGTCGAGGTGGGGCAGGTCGCCCCTACATAAGTGCGATTGTCCTGGTAGTACTGTCCCAGCGCGAGCGCGTCCGCAGTCATCTGGTTGAACGCCTCCGTCAACTTGCCCCGCCGAATGTAGTCGGTATACGCGGGCAGCGCGATGCGCGCCAAGATGGCGATGACGGCTACCGTAATCATCAGCTCGATGAGCGTGAAGCCGCGGGCGGCGGTCGATCGGATGCGGGAGGGGCGTGCGAGGGCCATCGGCAGCGGTTCCTGGCTCGGTTGGACGCCCAGCATGGGCGTAATTGATTGTCGGCAAGCGGCGAAGCTATCGCGGCGCGCGGCGGATGAACGGTTGAAAAGAACGACCGAACGGATCAACAGAGACGACGCGATCGCGCGTCCGAGGCCAAGTCAGCCCTCGCCGACATCCCGGCCGAGGTGCTCGCAGGCCGGGTCGTCGCAAAGCTCGCAGCGCCAGGCCGGGCGCTGAGGCTGGTCGCTGGCCTCCATCAGGCGGCGAAACAGGCCGGAGCCGGCCCCCGCATGGCGCGCGCGTCGCCGCAGCAACGGGCGCAGGGCATCGAGCGCCGCGTCGGTACGCGCGCCACCCACGCCCGAGACCAGAGACCACCGGAGCCCCCAGTCCAAGAGTCGTGCACGCACCGCGGCATCGACGGGCGCGCGAACGTGCGGGCCGTCGCGCTGCAGGCCGTCGGCGACCCAAGGCAGGTCGAGGGCGGTGAGCAGCGTCAAATCGACGCCCCATTGCGCCTCGGCCGCGAAGGCGTAGAGCGAGCAATCGTCGAACAGCAATTCGCTGTATACGGCCGTCATCAGCGGTGTCGTGTCGCAGAGGACGACCTCGACACCCGGCGTCGCCGCGGCGGCGTCGATGCGTCGCTGCTGTTCGCGCGCGAGGGGGGCCTGCTCGTCCGGGCGGGGTGTGCGGTCGTTGACGTCGCACCATTCCCGCAGGTACTCGCCCACCCGCACGCAGTGCAGGCCGAAGTCGCGCGCGAGCGCCCGCTCCAGCGCCACCGCAAGCGTGGTTTTGCCGGTACTCTCCGCGCCGACGATGGCCACGCGCAGCGCAGTACCGGGGGGCTCAGGCCGCGGCATGCGAACGGCCAGAGGAAGTGGCACAGGAGCGACCGTTCAGGCGGCGCCAGACGCGCCAGCCGGCGACCGACAGCGCAGCGAACAGCGCGTACAGAAGCGCCGTCAGCCACAGGCCTTTATAGGCGAACAGCCCGACGCTGAAGACGTTGACGGCCAGCCAGGCCGGCCAGTTCTCGATCAGCTTGCGTCCCAGCAGGAAGGTGGCGGCGATGCTCACCACCGTGGGCAGCGCGTCGCAGAAGGGCACCGGCGAATCGGTCGTGCGGGCGAGCAGCCAACCGAGCGCCGGCCAGCTCGCGAGCGTCGCCATGCCCACCGCGACGGCCGGGCCGCGCGCCAGCCGGTGCACCATCAGCGCGCCGCCGTCGCGTCCGTGCCCGCGTCGCCACTGCCACCAGCCCCAGGCCGACATGGCGACGAAGAACAGCTGCAGCGAGGCTTCGCCGTAGAGCTTGGCGTCGGCGAACAGCGCGGCGTACATCAACGACGTCACGATCGCGAGCGGCCAGGCGAGCGAGCGCACCTTCATCTCGCAGACCACCATCCACAACGACAGCGCGAAAGCGACGACCTCGATCCAGGTGACGTCGGTGCCCCAGGCGGTGAACGCGGTGGCGAAGGCGGGCCGCAGGAAGGCGAGCAGGGCCTGGAGCATGCGCGCTCAGCGGCCGGGCGTGAGCACGACCAGGAGCTCGTCCGGCTTCGTCATGCCCAGCTCGTAGCGCGCCTTCTCCTCGACCATCTCCAGGCCTTCCTTGAGGTCGCTGACCTCGGCCTGGAGCTGGTCGTTGTGCTGCTTGGCCACGTCGTTGGCGGCCTGCAGCTTCTCGAGCTCCCCGCGCAGCTGCATCACGTGCGCCATGCCCGACTTGCCGACCCAGAGCTCCGCCTGCACCCATCCGACCAGGACGAGCAGCGCGATCGTGACGAGTCGCATGGCGGGCGCTTCGTGGGCCGGCGGCGGGGCGTCAGCGCAGGTTGTAGAACGCCGCGCGGCCGGGGTAGCTGGCGATGTCGCCGAGGTCTTCCTCGATGCGCAGCAGCTGGTTGTACTTCGCGATGCGGTCCGAGCGGCTCATCGAACCGGTCTTGATCTGGCCGGCGTTGGTGCCGACGGCGATGTCCGCGATCGTGGAGTCCTCGGTCTCGCCCGAGCGGTGGCTGATGACGGCGGTGTAGCCCGCGCGCTTGGCCATCTCGATGGCGGCGAAGGTCTCGGTCAGCGTGCCGATCTGGTTGATCTTGATCAGGATCGAGTTGGCGATGCCCTTGTCGATGCCTTCCTTCAGGATCTTCGTGTTGGTGACGAACAGGTCGTCGCCGACCAGCTGCACCTTCTTGCCCAGCGCCTCGGTCAGGTGCGCCCAGCCTTCCCAGTCGCCCTCGTGCATCGCGTCCTCGATCGAGATGATCGGGTACTTGTCGACCCAGGTGGCCAGCATGTTGGTCCACTCGGCGGCCGTCAGCTGCAGGCCCTCGCCCTCGAGGTGGTACTTGCCGTCCTTGTAGAACTCGCTGGCGGCGCAGTCCAGGCCGATGGCGATCTGCTCGCCGGCCTTGTAGCCCGCCTTCTCGATGGCTTCCAGCAGCAGCTGGATCGCGGCCTCGTGGCTCGCGACGCTCGGCGCGAAGCCGCCCTCGTCGCCGACGGCCGTGCTGATGCCGCGGTCGGCCAGGATCTTCTTCAGGGCGTGGAAGGTCTCGGCGCCGTAGCGCACCGCTTCGCGGAAGCTCGGGGCGCCGATCGGCAGGAGCATGAACTCCTGGATGTCGAGGTTGTTGTTGGCGTGCGCGCCACCGTTGATGACGTTGATCATCGGCACCGGCATCTGCATGCGGCCCATGCCGCCGAAGTAGCGGTACAGCGGCAGCCCGCTTTCTTCCGCGGCGGCGCGGGCGACGGCCATCGACACGGCCAGCGTCGCGTTGGCGCCCAGGCGGCCCTTGTTGTCGGTGCCGTCGAGGTCGATCAGCGTCTGGTCGAGGAAGGCCTGCTCGGAGGCGTCCAGGCCCAGCACCGCTTCCGAGATCTCGGTGTTGATGTGCTCCACGGCCTTGAGCACGCCCTTGCCGAGGTAGCGGCCCTTGTCGCCGTCGCGCAGCTCGATCGCCTCGCGCGAGCCGGTCGACGCGCCGGACGGCACCGCCGCGCGGCCCATCACGCCGCTTTCCAGCAGGACGTCGCATTCGACGGTCGGGTTGCCGCGGCTGTCGAGGATCTCGCGGCCGACGATGTCAACGATTGCACTCATGTCAGTTTGCTCCAGGCTTTTGGGATTCTTGCGCGCGCCCGGACGGGCGGACGGCGTCGGATTCTTCCAGGGCGGCGTTACCGCGTCACATCAAGCTGCGTACCTCATGCGAGACGCCGGCGGTTGCCGCCTCCCGCACACCGGGACCGCGCACGGGCCCGCGCACGCGCGGCCGCTCCGGAGGGAGCGGGCCTGAGCCCCTTGGGGGCGGCGAACGGAGCGAGCCCGGGCCGTCATTCACGCCGCAGCCTTGTGGGTCGCGTCGGCCGCCGCGTGGTGGGCGAGCGCGGCCTTGATGAAGCTCGTGAACAGCGGATGGCCGTCCCAGGGCGTCGACTTGAACTCGGGGTGGAACTGCACGCCGACGAACCAGGGATGGACCTCCTGCGGCAGCTCGACGATCTCGGTGAGCTTCTCGCGCTGCGTGAGCGCGGAGATCACCAGGCCCGCTTCCTTCAGGCGGTCGAGGTAGTGCTCGTTGGCCTCGTAACGGTGGCGGTGGCGCTCGGTCACGACCTTGCCGTAGATCTGGCTCGCGAGCGTGCCGGGCTCGACGTCCGAGCTCTGCGCGCCCAGCCGCATCGTGCCGCCGAGGTCGGAGTTCGCGTCGCGCTTCTGGATCGAGCCGTCGCGGTCCTCCCACTCGTCGATCAGCGCGATCACCGGGTGCGGCGTGTTCGGGTCGAACTCGGTGGAGTTGGCGTTGGCGAGGCCGGCCTTGTGGCGCGCGTATTCGATGGTCGCGACCTGCATGCCCAGGCAGATGCCCAGGTAGGGCACCGCGTGCTCGCGCGCGTACTGCGCCGCGAGGATCTTGCCCTCGACGCCGCGCTTGCCGAAGCCGCCCGGCACCAGCACCGCGTCGAACTTGCCCAGCTGCGAGATGTTCTCCGGCGTGAGCGCCTCGGAGTCCACGTACTCGATGTTGACGCGCGCGTGGTTCTGGATGCCCGCGTGGCGCAGCGCCTCGTTGAGCGACTTGTACGAGTCCGACAGGTCCGTGTACTTGCCGGCCATCGCGATCGTGACCTCGCGCTGCGGATGGTTGACCTCGTGCACGAGCAGGTCCCAGCGCCGCAGGTCGGCCGGGCGCGTCAGCAGCTGCAGCTTCATGCAGATCTGCTCGTCGAGCCCCTGCTCGTGCAGCATGCGCGGCACGCTGTAGATGGTCTGCGCGTCCCAGACCGAGATCACGCCGTGCATCGGCACGTTCGTGAACAGCGAGATCTTCTCGCGCTCGTCGACGGGGATCTCGCGGTCGGCGCGGCACAGCAGCACGTCGGGCTGGATGCCGATCTCGCGCATCTTCTGCACCGTGTGCTGCGTCGGCTTGGTCTTCAGCTCGCCGGCGGCCGCGATGAAGGGCACGTAGGTGAGGTGCACGAACGCCGAGTTCGTGGGCCCGAGCTTGAGCGCCATCTGGCGCACCGCCTCGAGGAAGGGCAGGGACTCGATGTCGCCCACCGTGCCGCCGACCTCGCAGATCGCGACGTCGACGCCGGCCTCGCTCGCGCCGCGGCGCACGAACTCCTGGATCTCGTTGGTGACGTGCGGGATGACCTGCACCGTCTTGCCGAGGTAGTCGCCGCGGCGTTCCTTCTCGAGCACCGACTTGTAGATCTGGCCGGCCGTGAAGTTGTTGCTGCGCTTCATCCGCGTGGTGATGAAGCGCTCGTAGTGGCCGAGGTCGAGGTCGGTCTCCGCGCCGTCGTCGGTCACGAAGACCTCGCCGTGCTGGAAGGGGGACATCGTGCCCGGATCGACGTTGAGGTACGGATCCAGCTTGATGAGGGTGACCTTGAGGCCGCGCGATTCGAGGATCGCGGCCAGGGAAGCCGAAGCGATGCCCTTGCCAAGCGAGGACACCACGCCGCCGGTGACGAAGACGTACTTGGTCATGTCAGGGGACACCCGTGCCGGACCGCGGGGCACGCACGAATGCCGTGGTGGTAAAGCTGGATTATAGGCCCCCGCGCAGGTGCGTCCGAAGACGGGGCCGCGTGCCGGGCCGCCCCGCGCTCAGCGGCGCGCCGACGGCGGCCGCATCGACGCGAGCAGCTCCAGCACGAGCAGCGCCGTGTCCTCGGGCCGCTCCATCGGGTACAGGTGCGTGCCGTCGATCCAGCGCCAGCGCTCCCCCGCAAGCGCGCGCGAGGCGGCGGCGCCGGCCTGGCGCATCTCCGTCGAGCGGGTGCCGGCGATGAAGCCGACGGGACAGCGCGGCGGATGCTTGCGCAGCAGCGCGGGCACGTGGTGCGGCAGCGTGTTGTAGATGCGCGTCTCGACCTCGCGCGGGATGCCGAGGACGATCCTGCGCGGCGTGTCGGCGGCGCCGCCATCGTCCCCGGGGTCGTGCGCGGGCTCGGCCGCAGCCTCGTCGAAGCCGGCATGCACGTAGGCGTCGAGCATGCGCGGATCCCAGCGCGCGAACGCGGCCTTCGCCGCGAAGTGCGCCCGCACGGCCTCGCGCGACGGCCACTCGTGGCGCCGTCGGCGCGAGATGGCGCCCGGCCCGACGCGCTCGATCAGCCGCATGCGCTTGGCCATGTGCAGGCTGTGCGCGCGCCAGCCGGCGACCACCGGCGAGTCGAGCATCACGAGGCCGCCGACGACGTCGGGTCGCCGGCAGGCGGCGAGCAGCCCGACGAGGCCGCCGAGCGAATGCCCGACCACCATCGCGCCGGCGAGCTCGCGGGCGACTATGAAGTCCACCAGCTGGTCGCGCAGCCGCGGCCAGTTGCTCGTGACGGGGTAGCGGCTGTCGTGGCTGAAGCGCTCCGGCGCCTCGACGCGCCAGCCGCGCGCACGCCAGAGCGCGAAGATCGGCTCGTAGGTGCCCGCCGGGAAGCCGTTGGCATGAGCGAAGACGATGGTGTCCGTCGCGGTGCCGATACGCGGCGCCTTCATCGCCGGCTACACCACCTTCTCGTCGGGATTGCGGATCTTCTTGAGCTCGTCGTAGCGCGGCTCGCCGACGATCAGCGCGTTGTGCGAGCCGGCGGCGTTGGGATCCCACTGCGGATCCTCCATGCTCTCGAAGACGTCGCGCAGGCGCTGGCCCCACGAGCTGCGGATCATGCGGAAGTACGGGTTCTGCTCGTCGATGCACACGATCTGGTCGGACTGCAGCCTGCCCTGCTCGTAGACGACGAGGTCCAGCGGCAGCCCGACCGACAGGTTGGACTTCAGCGTCGAGTCCATCGACACCAGCGCGCACTTGGCGGCCTCGTCGAGCGGCGTGCCCGGCTCCAGCACGCGGTCGAGGATGGGCTTGCCGTACTTCGACTCGCCGATCTGGAAGAAGCAGGTCTCGCGCGTCGCCTCGATGAAGTTGCCGGCCGAGTAGACGAGGAACAGCCGCATCGCCTCGTTGCCGATCTGGCCGCCGAAGATGAAGCTGGCGACGAAGTCCATGCCGTGGTTCTTGAGGCTGGGCGCGTCGTTCTCGTAGACGCGGCGCACCGCCGAGCCGAGCACGCGCGCGGCGTCGAACATGCTGGTCGCGTTCCAGATCGTCAGCGGCTCGCGGTCGCCGTCGGGCAGCTGCTCGACCTGCAGGATCTCGCGCACCGACTGCGAGATCGAGAGGTTGCCCGCCGAGAGCAGCACCATGAAGCGGTCGCCGGGCTTCTCGTAGACGATCATCTTGCGGAAGGTGCTGATCTGGTCGAGGCCCGCGTTGGTGCGCGAGTCCGACAGGAACACGAGGCCGGCGTTGAGCCGGATGCCGACGCAATAGGTCATGCCGTTATCTTGGTCGTCGAACGATGGAGTTGGCAAGTATCGCGCGCGCGGTCAGTCCTTGGGCAGCAGGGCCTTCAGGCGGTAGAGCGCTTCAAGCGCCTCGCGCGGGGCGAGCCGGTCGGGATCGATGGCCGCCAGCGCGGCCTCGAGCCGCGTCGGGCCGGCGGCCGCCGCGGCG
>DASVLN010000726.1:0-2184 GCA_036384855.1 Burkholderiaceae bacterium
CGCAGGCGGCCTTCGGCGAGCCGGCCGAAGGCGCCGGACGGCTCGCCCGCCCAGCGCGCGCCCGGCAGGGCCAGCGTGACGCCGGCCTGCCAGCCCGCCACGCCGTCGCGCAGGCTTTTCGCGGCGGCGAAGTGCACCTGCATGCCGGTCGCGTCCGCGTGGACGGCGCGCACTTCGGAGTCGGCGAGGACGAGCGTCAGGTCGGGGCGCATGCGCGGGCGTCGGGGGATGGACGATGGGCGAGGCCGCGATTCTGGCATCGCGCCTGACGTTTTCGCCGCCGCGGGAATAAAGCGGCGCCGCGGCCGATCCTGCACTCCGACCGCTCGCGCCGACCGCGGCGGCATCCAACCGAGGAGCCCTCCATGCGACCTGACTTCGATCGCCGCGACTTCCTGTGCCTGGCCGGCGTCGGCGCGGGCGTCGTGTTCGCCTCCGGCCTGGCCGGCTGCGCGAGCCGCGCTTTCGCGGCCGACGCCTCCGCCACCCAGCGCGACTTCCACTTCGTGCAGCTGTCCGACAGCCACTGGGGCTTCAACGGCCCGGCCGTGAATCCCGAGTCGCGCACCACGCTGCCGCGCGCGGTCGCCGCGGTCAACGCGCTGAAGGATCCGCCCGACTTCATCGTCTTCACCGGCGACCTGACGCACACCACCGACGATCCGCAGGAGCGGCGCAAGCGCCTGCGCGAGTTCCGGGCCATCGTCGCCGACCTGGAGGTCAAGGACGTGCGTTTCCTGCCCGGCGAGCACGACGCCTCCCTCGACCGCGGCGCCGCGTTCCAGGAGTTCTTCGGCCCGACGCACTACGCGTTCGAGCACGACGGCGTGCGCTTCATCGCGCTGGACAACGTCTCCGACCCGCTCGCCCGGCTGGGCGACGCGCAGCTCGCGTGGTTCGCGTCGGAGCTCGCGAAGGTGGACAAGGATGCGCCACTGGTCGTCCTCGCGCACCGGCCGCTGTTCGACCTCGCCCCGCAGTGGGACTGGGCGACGCGCGACGGCGACCAGGCCGTCGCGCAGCTGATGCCGTTCACGAACGTCACCGTGTTCTACGGCCACATCCACCAGGAGCATCACCACATGACCGGCCACATCCCGCACCACGCGGCGACCTCGCTGATCTTCCCGCTGCCCGCGCCCGGCTCGCAGCCCGACCGCACGCCGGTGAAGTGGGACGCCACGCAGCCGTTCCGCGGCCTGGGCTGGCGCGAGGTCGAGCGCCACGGCGACCGGCCCTTCGTGCTCGACCAGCACGCCGTGCAGGGGGCCTGAGATGCGCCGCCGCCAACTGCTCAACGCCGGCGCCGCGCTCGGTGCGTCGACCCTCGTCGCGCTCGCCGCCCGCGCCGCGGCGCAGCCTCCCGCGCCGCGCGCGATCAAGGTCGTCGCGCGCAAGTTCGTGTTCATCCCGAACGAGATCGTCGTGAAGAAGGGCGAGTCGGTCCTCCTCGAGTTCACCGCGCCCGAGGTCGCGATGGGCTTCTTCGCGCCCGCGCTCGGGCTGCGCACGCTGATCGTGCCGGGCGAGACGGCGCGCGTGGCGTGGCGCGCGGATGCGGCGGCCGGGAAGTACGACTTCCTGTGCGATGTATTCTGCGGCGACGGCCACGAGGGGATGAACGGGCATCTCGTCGTGCAGGCCTGAACCTTCTCGACGCCGGATGAAGGACGACCGCCACGACCGCTTCGCCGCCCAGGTGCTGCCTCACCTGGGCGCGGCGTACAACCTCGCGCGCTGGCTGGTGCGCGACGGCCACGACGCGCAGGACGTCGTGCAGGACGCGATGCTGCGCGCGCTGCGTCACTTCGACGGCCTGCGCGGCGACGCGCGGCCGTGGCTGCTGGCCATCGTGCGCAACGCCGCCTTCGCGTGGCTGGGCGCGCGGCGGCCCGAGGAGGTCGCGCTCGCGGACGAGGCGCTGGATGCGGCCATCGCGATCCACGCCGCGCAGGCGCCGGCGGCCGATCCGGAGGCGCTGGCCATCGAGCGGTCCGACAAGCGCGCGATCGACGCCGCGATCGCGGCCCTGCCGCTCGTCTTCCGCGAGGCCATCGTGCTGCGCGAGCTGGAGGAGCTGCCCTACCGCGACATCGCCCGCATCACCGACGTGCCGCTGGGCACCGTGATGTCGCGCCTCGCGCGCGGCCGCGGCCTGCTCGCCGCCGCGCTGCGGCCCGCCGG
>DASVLN010000727.1:0-2431 GCA_036384855.1 Burkholderiaceae bacterium
GCGGTGCGGGTCACCTTGGTCGGATCCAGGATGCCCATCTCGATCATGTCGCCGTAGGTGTCGTTGGCGGCGTTGAAGCCGAAGTTGCCCTTGCCTTCCAGCACCTTGTTGATCACGACCGAGGCTTCGCCGCCGGCGTTGTAGACGATCTCGCGCAGCGGGGCTTCGATGGCCTTCAGCACCAGCTTGATGCCGGCGTCCTGGTCGGCGTTGTCGCCCTTGAGCTCGCCGATCAGCTGGCGCGCGCGCAGCAGCGCCACGCCGCCGCCGGCGACGATGCCTTCCTCGACGGCCGCGCGCGTGGCGTGCAGCGCGTCCTCGACGCGGGCCTTCTTCTCCTTCATCTCGACTTCGGTGGCGGCACCGACCTTGATGACGGCCACGCCGCCGGCCAGCTTGGCCACGCGCTCCTGGAGCTTCTCGCGGTCGTAGTCGCTGGTGGCTTCCTCGATCTGGATGCGGATCTGCTTGACGCGGGCTTCGATGTCAGCGGCGGCGCCGTTGCCGTCGATGATCGTCGTGTTCTCCTTGCCCACTTCGATGCGCTTGGCCTGGCCGAGGTCGGCCAGCGTGACCTTCTCGAGCGAGAGGCCGACTTCTTCCGCGATGACCTTGCCGCCCGTCAGGATGGCGATGTCTTCCAGCATGGCCTTGCGGCGGTCGCCGAAGCCCGGGGCCTTGACGGCGACGACCTTCAGGATGCCGCGGATCGTGTTGACGACCAGGGTCGCCAGCGCTTCGCCGTCGACTTCTTCAGCGATGATCAGCAGCGGACGGCCGGCCTTGGCGACGGCTTCCAGCGTCGGCAGCAGGTCGCGGATGTTCGAGATCTTCTTGTCGAAGAGCAGGACGAACGGGTTGTCCAGGATGGCCGACTGCTTCTCGGGATTGTTGATGAAGTACGGCGACAGGTAGCCGCGGTCGAACTGCATGCCTTCGACGACGTCGAGCTCGTTGGCCAGCGACTTGCCGTCCTCGACCGTGATGACGCCTTCCTTGCCGACCTTGTCCATCGCGTCGGCGATGATCTTGCCGATCGACTCGTCGGAGTTGGCCGAGATCGTGCCGACCTGGGCGATTTCCTTGGACGTGGTGGTCGGCTTCGAGGCCTTCTTCAGCTGCTCGACCAGGGCGGTGACCGCCTTGTCGATGCCGCGCTTCAGGTCCATCGGGTTCATGCCGGCGGCCACGTACTTCATGCCTTCGCGCACGACGGCCTGGGCCAGCACGGTGGCGGTGGTGGTGCCGTCACCGGCGTTGTCCGAGGTCTTGGAAGCGACTTCCTTGACCATCTGGGCGCCCATGTTCTGGAGCTTGTCCTTCAGCTCGATCTCCTTGGCGACCGAGACACCGTCCTTGGTGACGGTGGGCGCGCCGAACGAGCGCTCGAGCACGACGTTGCGACCCTTCGGGCCCAGGGTGACCTTGACCGCGTTGGCCAGGGTGTTCACGCCTTCGACCATGCGGGCGCGGGCGTCCGCGCCGAAGATGACGTCTTTAGCAGCCATGAGAAATTCTCCGGGAAATTCGTTGATTCAGTGACGGGGGCGGCGGCGCGAGGGCACGCCGGGGCGATGGCCGCCCGACCGGTTGCCGGTCGGCCCGGCGAGGCGCGCGCGGCGCCCCGCAGCCTTGGAAATTACTTCTCGACGACGGCGAAGAGGTCTTCCTCGCGCATCACCAGCAGCTCGTCGCCGTCGACCTTGACGGTCTGGCCGCTGTACTTGCCGAACAGCACGCGATCGCCGACCTTGACGTTCAGGGCCACGAAGTCGCCCTTGTCGTTGCGCTTGCCCGGGCCGACGGCCAGGACTTCGCCCTGGTCCGGCTTCTCGGCGGCGGCGTCGGGGATGACGATGCCCGAGGCGGTCTTGGTCTCTTGTTCCAGGCGCTTGACGACCACGCGGTCGTGCAACGGACGAAGCTTCATTTCATCTCCTTGATGCGTTCGCAGTAAGACTTCGCAGCGGATCGCCCGGAAGTGAGCGTCCGCCGACAAAGAAGAGGTGGCCAGTGCCGGCGACCGTCTCATCAGTCGCTAGCACTCGCAGCGGTTGAGTGCTAGCAGCGATTATAGGGCGGGGAGATGACGTTTCAAGAGGGGAGGCGGCGGGAGGGCTTCCGCGCCGCTCAGTGTTGGTCACCGTTCAAGTCAGAACTTCTTCCGTTGAAGTCTGAAGTTGATCTCAGCACCGGTGATGTCCCGGAAGCGGTGTAAGTCTCCAAGCCGAGGCGCCCTGAAACAGGGGCGGCCAACCGCCGCGGACTACGCGGCGTCAAACTGGTGATTAGCGACAGCCACGAGGGCCTCAAGGCCGCGGCCTCGAAGGTACTCAAAGCGACGTGGCAGCGCTGCCGCGTGCACTTCATGCGCAACGCGCTGGCCTTCGCCAACAAGACGCAGCGGCGGATGGTGTCGGCGGCGATCGGC
>DASVLN010000728.1:0-9237 GCA_036384855.1 Burkholderiaceae bacterium
TGGGCCGCCGCGGCCGCATAGGCGCGCCGGGCGGCCGCCTCGGACTCGCGCTGGCGCTCGTCCTGTTTCTCGCGCGAGCCGGCGTCGGTCAGGCGCCGCAGGGTGGCCGGCAGCGCCAGCAGCGGCGCGAGCGCCTTGACCTGCATCAGCGCCCACACGGCCGCGGCGAGGTTCACGAACAGCACCAGCAGCGCCACCCACGGCCATTGGATCCCGAGCGCGATCAGCCCGCCGGCGATGGCGCACCACAGCGCCGTCCACGCCGTCGCCACCAGGATCGCGGCAAGCAGCGCGAGCGCCACGATGCGCCCGAAGGCCATCGAGGCGCGCTGCAGCTCCAGCGCCAGCAGGTGGACGCGGTCCGAGACGATGCCCGGCAGGTCCGCGAACAGCGCGCGCACCGCCTGCGGCAGGGGCAGCGAGTCCTCGTCGGGCGGGGCGGCGTCTGGCGAGGGCGGCGGCTCGTCGTGCATGCGGCGGTGTGGTTGGCGTGGAGGTTCAGCGGTCGTTGCCCGAGGTCAGGCGGGCGAGGATCACGCCCACCGCCAGCGCGGTCGCGATCGAGGCCAGGGGATGCTCGCGCACGGTGGCGCGCAGGCTCTCGGTCCACTCGTCCTTCATGTCGAGGGCCTGGTCGGCGCGCGCCTTCAGGCTCTCGGTCGCGTCGTCGTAGGTGCCGCGCAGGCGCTCGACGGCCGGGATGGCCTTGTCGGCGATGCGGTCGATCGCCTCGTGGGCGCCGGCGACGACGCGACGCATCACGTCCTTCTCGGCGGCCGCGGCGGCGTCCACCGCATCGTGGGCGCCTGCGGCGGTGGATGCGGCGGCGTCGCCGACGCGCGAGCCCGATCCGCCCGATGCGGGCGTGGCCGGCGACATGGAACTCGGCGTACTCGTGCCGCTCTTCGGAAATGCGTTTTCGGCGGAAGGATTGCTGGTGTTGGCCATGGAGGTCTCCGGGTTGGACATCAGGCGGGCAAGGGGCCCGGTCGCCGCGCGAACTGGCAACCGGTGTGCCAGCCCGACAGCGGCCGGACCGGCATGCGAACGACGCGCGCCCCGCGGGTGCAGGCCCGGCCCGGGCCCTCGTCCACATACCCTGTCAGGTATGCAGGATGCACCGCCGTCCGGACGCGCGAGCCGGTAGAACTTGCTGCCCGGGCGGCGCTCGCAGTTGACCACGCTGCCCCCGCGCCGTCAACGCGCGGCGACCTGGCCGCGCCTGCCTCGCACCAAAGGAAACGGGCCCGCGAGGGGCCCGTTCCTGGCCGCTCGCCCGCGAGGGGCGAGAGCGGCCGCCAC
The DNA here is from genome assembly GCA_036384855.1 of Burkholderiaceae bacterium. GTDB lineage: Bacteria > Pseudomonadota > Gammaproteobacteria > Burkholderiales > Burkholderiaceae_C > Scleromatobacter. The sequence goes on from DASVLN010000728.1 coordinate 1,303, forward strand.
GAAAGGAGATCGCGATCAGTTGCGGTCGGCCTTGGGCGCCGGCATCGGTTCCGGAGCCGGTTCGGGCGCGGCGGCGGGTTCCGGCGCAGGAGCCGGGGCGGCCTCGGGCGCGGGGGCCGGCGCCGGCGTGGTCGTCGTCTGCGTCGTGCGTTCGGTGGTCACGGCCAGGACTTCCGGCTGGCCCGGGATGGGCGGCGTTGCGTGGTCGCCGATGCTCGGGCGGGTGATGCCGTTGGTCATGCCCGTCGTCATCACGCTGTTTTCCATGCCCTGCGCGCCATTGGGCTGCTTGGTTTCGGGCTCCACGGTGTTCTTCGGCTTGGCCAGTTCCACGACGCCGGTGGGCGGTGCCGGCAGCGTCTGCGTGGTCGTGTCGGTGGTGGTGGTCGTCGTGGTCGTCGCGCCGTTGACGTCCGTGGTCGTCGTCGACGACGGCGTCGCGTTCATCCCGGACGCGCCAGTGTCGCTCGTGCCGGTCGTCGTCTGCTGCTGGACCTGGCCGCTCGTGTCTATCGTCGACGCGCTGTCCGTGGACTGCGCGGTGGCGTAGCCGACACTGGCGAGAGCGGCGGCGGCGGCGAGTGCGGTGAAGGTCTTCTGGATCGGGGACATGGCTGGGTACTCCTGTGTGTAGCTATGAAGCGGGGCGTCGTCGCTGCGGAACCGGCCCCGGCTGGCACACGGAATCAGGCAACGACCGTGCCCGCGGAACCCCCGCCTGAAGCGCCGCTTGCGCCTTCCAGCGCGGCGTACGGCGACATCGGCATGGCCTCGAGCTCGCGCCGGCGCGCGTGCATCGCGGCGGCGAGCGACGCGAGATCCAGCTGCGCCTCGCGCAGGCGCGGGAACAGCTCGCTGCGCTCATGGCGCGCGTGGCGGTCGACGCAGTCGGCGAGCGCCACGACCAGCGCCTCGTAGCACGGCGAGCGTGGGTCGGTCTCCTGCATGCGCGCGATGATCTGGCGCGCGGTCGCGTGCTCGAGCGCCGCGAGATCGACCACCGGCGAGCCCGCGAGCGCCTCGCGCGCCGCCGGATAGAACAGCTCCTCCTCCAGCACCGCCAGCCGGCGCACCGCGCGGCACAGCGCCTCGGCCACGGTGGGCATGCGCGCGTCGGGCGTGACGTGGCGCGCGAAGCGGCGGCATTCCTCGGCGAGCGCGCGGCTGCGGGCCATGCCCTCGGCGAGGACGTCCAGCGCGTCCAGGACGTCGTCGCGGGGCCAATGATCGGCGCAGCCCGCGGCTTGGGATTCGCCGGCGCAGCCGGTGGGCTGATCCCCGCCGGCGCTGCCGGTGGACAGATCCTCGCCGGCGGCGAGGTCGGAGGGGCGTGCGGGATCGGTCATGGCGGCGGCAGGCGGTGGAATGGCGGGATCCGGCGCGGTGCCGGGACGTGCGGCGGCGCGAGCGCCGCGACGCCCGCCACCGTCCAGCTGCAGGGGGCAAGCGCTGTGCCGCGCACGGCCTGCGAGGGTGCCGTCGCCGCACCCGGCGGGTTGCCGCAACTTTTCCCCGGCCGCGCAGGGCGGCCGCATCGGCGCGCGATCTCCGCCCGGGACACCCTCGGGCCCGCGAATTGCCTGCGCGGCGGCTCACGGCCGCTTTCCGGCCCCAAGGACAAGCCCTGATGACGGGACACGCACGCACGCTCGCGGCCTTGCTTCAACAAGCCCGCGACTGGTTCGACACGCATGCGCACGGCCACTCCGCGGCCGGCGGGCAGGAGGGAGAGGAGCCGCTGCGCGCGGCCCTGTTCAGCAGCGACCAGATGGTCGCCCATGGCCGGCTGCTCGCAAGCCGCCACCGCCTGTCGCAGCGCCACCGGCCCGACCCGCTGCTCGCGCGCCTGGCCGACAACGAGCGCAGCCTCGAGGAGGTCGCCGCCGCGCTGCGGCATGCGGTGGCGCGCGACCGCGCGATCACGCCGGCGGCGGAGTGGCTGCTGGACAACATGTACCTCATCGACGAGGAGATCCGCACCGCCCGCCGGCACCTGCCGCGCGGCTACAGCCGGGAGCTGCCCCGCCTCGCCGGCAAGACCGAGGAATCCGACGGGACGACGCCGCGCGTCTACGACCTCGCCCTCGAGGCCATCGCGCACACCGACGGCCACCTGGGCCGCGGCACGCTGAGCCGCTTCCTCGCCGCCTACCAGGGCGTGCAGCCGCTCAAGCTGGGCGAGCTGTGGGCGTTCCCGATCATGCTGCGGCTCGCGCTGATCGAGAACCTTCGCCGGGTGGCCGTCAGGGTGGCGGCCTCGCTGCAGCAGCGCGACCTCGCGCAGCAGTGGGCCGAGCGCATGCTGCAGGCGGCCGAGGATCGCCCGAGCGACCTCATCCTCGTCATCGCGGACATGGCGCGCTCCGACCTGACGCCCACCAGCGCCTTCGTCGCCGAGTTCGCGCGCCGCCTCCAGGGCCAGGGCGCGGCGCTCGCGCTGCCGCTCACCTGGATGGAGCAGCGCCTGGCCGACGTCGACGAGACGATCGAGCACCTCGTGCACGTCGAGAACCAGACCCAGGCCGCGTCCCAGGTCTCGGTGGCCAACAGCATCGGCAGTCTGCGCCTGCTCGGGGCGACGCACTGGCCCGAGTTCGTGGAGACGCTCAGCAGCGTCGAGCAGGTGCTGCGCGAGGATCCGAGCGGCGTCTACGGCCGGATGGACTTCGGCACCCGCGACAACTACCGCCACGCCGTGGAAGCCATCGCGCGCATCAGCCCGGCCAACGAGCCGGCGGTCGCGCAGGCGGCCATCGAGCTCGCGAGCAACGCGTCGCAGCGGCTCGCGCGCACGCCCGCGCCCGACGGCGACGAGCGCGAGGCCCACGTCGGCTACTGGCTCGTCGGCCCCGGCCGCGCCACGCTGGAGCGCGCCGTCGACGCGCGCCGCAGCCGCTTCGGGCCCGCACCGGGACGCTCGCCCCTGCCCGCCTACATCGGCTCGATCGCCCTGTTCGCCCTGCTGATGTCCTTCGGGCCGCTGCGCCAGGCCACCGACGAGATGGACCTGCGGCTGTGGTCGCCGCTCGGCATCGCGGTGGGCCTGCTGCTGGTGATCGCGACCAGCCAGCTCGCGATCTCGCTGGTCAACTGGATCGTGACCCTGGGCGTGACGCCGCACGCGCTGCCGCGCATGGACTACACGCAGGGCATCGCGCCGCGCGCGCGCACGCTGGTGGTCGTGCCGACGCTGCTGGGCCGGCTCGACGACGTCGACGCCCTGCTCGACTCGCTGGAGGTGCGCTACCTCGCCAACCGCGACCCGCACCTGCAGTTCGCGCTGCTGACCGACCTGCGCGACGCCCCCGAGGAACACATGCCCGGCGACGACGAGCTGGTCGAGCGCGCCGCCGCCGGCATCGAGGCCCTGAACCGCCGCTACGACCGCGCCGAGGACGAGGGCCAGCGCACGCGGCCCTTCCTGCTGCTGCATCGCCCGCGGCGCTGGAACGCCAAGGAAGGCGTCTGGATGGGCCACGAGCGCAAGCGCGGCAAGCTCGCCGACCTCAACGCCCTCCTGCGCGCCCGGCCCGGCGCGGCCGAGCGCTTCGAACGCCTCGTCGGCGACACGCTGTCGCTGCAGGACGTGCGCTACGTGATCACGCTGGACACCGACACCCAGCTCCCGCGCGACGCCGCCGCCGAGATGATCTCGGCGATGGACCATCCGCTCAACCGCCCGCGCTGGGGCGACGGCGCGCGCGCCGACGTCGTGGTCGACGGCTACGGCATCCTGCAGCCGCGCGTCGGCGTCAACCTCCCCAGCGTGCGGCGCTCCGGCTACGCCCGCATCTTCGGCGGCGAGCCGGGGATCGATCCGTACACGCGCGCCGTCTCCGACGTCTACCAGGACCTGTTCGGCGAGGGTTCGTTCATCGGCAAGGGCATCTACGACGTCGACGCCTTCGAGCGCGCGGCCGGCTCGATGCCCGAGAACCGCATCCTCAGCCACGACCTGATCGAGGGCTGCTACGCGCGCTCGGGCCTGCTGAGCGACGTCCAGCTGATCGAGGACGTTCCGTCCCGCTACGCCGTCGACATGGCCCGCCGCCACCGCTGGGTGCGCGGCGACTGGCAGCTGATCGGCTGGCTGCGCCGGCGCCTGCACCTGCTGCCCGGCAAGCCGCGCAACCCGCTGTCCGCGCTCTCGCGCTGGAAGCTGCTCGACAACCTGCGCCGCAGCCTCGTGCCGACCGCGCTGGTCGCGCTGGCGGTGGTGGGCTGGGCGTGGCTTCCCGAGCCGCTCATGTGGACGCTGCGCGTCGTCGTGATCGTCGGCATCGTGCCCTTCGCCGCGCACGTGATGGGCCTGCTGCGCACGCCGCTGGACTGGATGGCCTCGTCCCACTCGCCCGCACGCCTGCAGCCGATCGGCCGCCAGCTGCTGCAGATGGTGCACTCGCTCGCCTGCCTGCCGACGGAGGCCGCCGCCACGCTGGACGCGATCGGCCGCGCGCTGTGGCGCATGGTGCGCGGACGGCGGCTGCTCGAGTGGACGGCGTCCTCGGACATCCCGCGCGGCTCGGCGCCCGGTTCGCTGGCCGCGCTGCGCGACAGCATCCGCGCGCTGTGGGCGGGCCCGGTCGCCGCGATCGCGATCGCCGCGCTACTCGCGGGCGTGCGGCCGTGGGCGCTTCCGGCGGCGGCCCCCCTGCTGCTGCTGTGGTTGTGGTCGCCGCTGATCGTCTGGTGGGCCGACCGGCCGCTCGCCGAGCCGCGCAGCGAGCTCGACGCCGGCCAGCGCCACTACCTGCGCCGCGTCGCGCGCCGCACGTGGGCATTCTTCGAGACCTTCGTGGGCGCCGACGACAACCACCTGCCGCCCGACAACGTGCAGCTCCACCCCGTCGCGCGCGTCGCGCACCGCACCTCGCCGACCAACATCGGCTTCTCGCTGCTGGCCAATCTCACCGCGCGCGACCTCGGCTACGCCACGCTCGACCAGGTGCTGACGCGCATCGCGGCGACCGTGACGACGCTGGAGCGCCTCGAGCGCCACCGCGGGCACTTCTACAACTGGTACGACACGCAGTCGCTGCTGCCGCTCGCGCCGCGCTACATCTCCACGGTGGACTCGGGCAACCTCGTCGCACAGCTGATGACGCTGCGCATGGCGCTCCTGGCGATGCCCGCCGAGGCGCCCTTCTCGCCCAACTGGTGCCACGGGCTGGCCGATCTCGTCGGCCTGGTGCGCGAGACGCTGCCCGCGGGCGCGTCCGTGGGGCTGGTCGACAAGCTGGACCGCCAGCTCGCCGCGCTGTGCGTGGTCCCGCCGACCACCGCGGCCACCCTGAAGTCCATGCTCGAGACCGTGGACGGCCTCGCGCGCCAGCTGGTCGCCGCGGTGGAATCGGCGCTGTCCGGCGCGGCCGCGCGGGGCGAGCATCCACCCGACGCCGCCGAGGACCACAACGGCGAGGCGCTGCGCTGGGCGCAGCTGCTCGTCGCCCAGTGCGAGGCCGGGCTCGACGAGTTCAACGCGCTCGGCGGCCTCGCGCCGCCGCTGCCCGACGACGCGACCCACGCCGCCCAGGAAGAGGCCCGCAAGGCGCCGATCCCGAGCCTCGCGGCGCTCGCGGGCGCGGGCGTCGGCACCGCCGCGGTCTACCTCGACCGCATCGCCGAGCTCGCCCGCCGCGTCGACGCGATCACCGAGATGGAGCAGCAGTTCCTCTACGACGACCGCCGCCACCTGATGACGATCGGCTACAACGTCGACGAGCGGCGCCTGGACGCGAGCCACTACGACCTGCTGGCCTCGGAGGCGCGGCTGGGCATCTTCGCCGCCATCGCGCGCGGCCAGCTGCCGCAGGAGAGCTGGTTCGCGCTCGGCCGGCTGCTGACCTCCGTCGACGGCGACCCGGTGCTGATGTCGTGGAGCGGCTCGATGTTCGAGTACCTGATGCCGCCGCTGGTCATGCCGGAGTTCGAGCACACGCTGCTCGCGCAGACCAGCCGCGCCGCGGTGCGCCGCCAGATCGAGTACGGCCGCGAGCGCGGCGTGCCCTGGGGCATCTCCGAGTCGGGCTACAACGCGACCGACACGGCGCTCAACTACCAGTACCGCGCCTTCGGCGTGCCCGGCCTCGGCCTGAAGCGCGGACTCGGCGACGAGCTCGTGATCGCGCCCTACGCCACCGCCATGGCGACGATGGTCGAGCCCGTGGCCGCGTGCGCGAACCTGCAGCGCCTGCAGACGCTCGGCGCCGCGGGCGAGTACGGCTTCCACGAGGCGGTCGACTACACGCCCATGCGCGTGCCGCGCGGGCAGACGAAGTCGGTCGTGCGCTCGTTCATGGCGCACCACCAGGGCATGAGCCTGCTGGCCATCGAGCAGGCGCTGGGCACCTCGCGCATGCAGGCGCACTTCGCCTCCGACCCGCGCGTGCAGGCGACGCTCACCCTGCTGCACGAGCGCGTGCCCAAGGACGTCGTCCCGGTCGTGCCGGAGCCGACGATGGAGCCGTCGGCGCCGCGCTCGGTCTCCACCGCCACCGAGACCGCGCTGCGCGTCTTCACCGACCCGCAGACCCCCACGCCCGAGGTGCAGCTGCTGTCCAACGGCAGCTACCACGTGATGGTCACGCAGTCGGGCGCCGGCTACAGCCGCTGGCGCGACCTGGCCGTCACGCGCTGGCGCGAGGACGCGACGCGCGACGACTGGGGCAGCTTCTGCTACCTGCGCGACGTCGACACCGGCGAATTCTGGTCCACCGCCTACCAGCCCACCGTGCGCAAGCCCGAGGACTACCAGGCCATCTTCACCGAGGGTCGCGCCGAGTTCCGCCGCCGCGACGCCGGCCTGGACACGCACGTCGAGATCGCCGTCTCGCCCGAGGACGCGATCGAGCTGCGCCGCGTGCGGCTGAAGAACGGGACGCGCCGGCGCCGCCGCATCGAGATCACGAGCTACTGCGAGGTCGTGCTGATGACGCCCGCGGCCGACGTGCAGCACCCCGCGTTCGGCAAGCTGTTCGTGCAGACCGAACTGGTCGACGGCGTGCCCGCGCTGCTCGCCAACCGGAGGCCGCGCGCGGAGAAGGATCCGTCGCCCTGGATGTTCCACCTGATGGCGGTGCACACGCCCAACGGGCCGGACACCGTCTCGCCGGTGACGCACGAGACCGACCGCGCGCGCTTCATCGGCCGCGGCCAGACGCTGCGCGCACCGGCCGCGCTGCTGGGCGCCGACGCGCTGTCCAACACGCAGGGCTCCGTGCTGGACCCGTGCGCGGCCAGCCGTTGCACCGTCGTGCTGGAGCCCGACCAGACGGTGACGGTGGATCTCGTGATCGGCGTCGCCGACAAGCGCGAGGACTGCCTCGGCCTGATCGAGAAGTACCGCGACCGCCGCCTGGCCGAGCGCGTGTTCGAGCTCGCCTGGACGCACAGCCAGGTGCTGCTGCGCCAGCTCAACGCGAGCGAGAGCGAGGCGCAGATGTTCGCGCGCCTGGCGGGCGCCGTCCTCTTCAGCCAGGGCGCGCTGCGCGCCGACCCCGCCGTCATCCGCCAGAACCGGCGCGGCCAGTCGGGGCTGTGGGGCTACGCGATCTCGGGCGACCTGCCCATCGTCCTGGTGCAGATCTCGGACGCCGCCAACCTGGAGCTCGTGCGCCAGCTCGTCGTGGCCCATGCCTGGTGGCGCCTGAAGGGGCTGGCCGTCGACCTCGTGATCTGGAACGAGGAGCGCGACGTCTACCGCCAGCGCCTGAACGAACAGGTCATGGGCCTGATCGCCGCGGGCGTCGAGGCCCACGTCGTCGATCGCCCGGGCGGCATCTTCGTGCGCCAGGCCGACCAGATCCCGCACGAGGATCGCGTGCTGCTGCTGTCGGTGGCGCGCGCCGTGCTGAGCGACCGCCAGGGCACGCTCGCCGAGCAGCTCGCGCGCCGCCTGCGCACGGAGCGCCGCACCACGCCGCGCCCGCTGCGCCC
>DASVLN010000729.1:0-2651 GCA_036384855.1 Burkholderiaceae bacterium
GGGCGCGACGTGGCGCCCGGGCAAGGGAACGCTGCTCGAACTCGCGGAACGTGCCGGCCTGCAGCCGGACTGGGGCTGCCGCGAGGGCTCGTGAGGGAGCTGCCGCACACGCGTGGCGGCCGGCGCCGTCGCCTACCCGGACCGGGTGCCGCCCGCGGGGCCGGCGGATTCGGCGCTGATCTGCTGCGCGGTGCCGGCCGCCGGCGCGGACGGGCTGGCACTCGACCTGTGAGGCGCCGCGTCCGCGCTCAATGGCCCGTCAGCTTCTTGCGCAGCTCCACGCCGACGCCCTTGTTGACGAACTCGTAGGTCGCGACCTTGGACAGGTCGACCTCGCCCGGCTTGTACAGGCCCGCGCGCACCATCTTGTCGTAGAAGTCCTTGACGCGCTCGGGCTTGAGCGCGCCGATGCCCAGCGTCTGCGCGTCGCCGGAGTCGACGATGCCCATCTGCTTCATCAGCGCCAGGCTCTTGGCGATGAGCTCGGGCGTCATCTCGGGGTTGTCCTTGATCATCGCCGCGTCGGCCGCGCGGCGGTCGCCGTAGAGGTAGTTGTTCCAGCCGATGATCGAGGCCTCGACGAAGCGGCGCACCAGGTCGGGCTTGTTCTTCACCGTGTCGACGCGCGCCTCGATGGTCGTCGAGTACGTGCTGTAGCCGTGGTCGGCGAGCAGGTAGACGTCGGGCTTGAAGTGGCCCTGCTGCTCGATCGTGATCGGCTCCTCGACGGCGTAGCCCTGCTGGATCGATTTCGGGTCGGCGAGGAAGGGCGCGACGTTGTAGTTGTACGGGCGCAGCGCCTCGTCGCGGAAGCCGTAGTCGGCCTTGAGCCACTGCCACCACGAGAACTGGGCGTCCTTGGCGATGTAGGCGACCGGCAGCTTCGCGAGGTCCTCGAACTTCTTCGCGGCGCCGGGATGGGCGATCAGCGCCTGGGGATCCTTCTGGAACATCGAGGCGACGACTTCCACCGGCACGCCGTTCTTGACGTTGTCGAAGCTGTGCAGCAGGTTGCCGGTCATCAGGAAGTCGATGCGGCCGGCCGGCAGGAGCGGGCGGTTGTTGACCTGCGGGCCGCCCTGGCGGATCTCGACGTCGAGGCCGTAGCGCTTGTACGTGCCGTCGACGAGCGCCTGGTAGAAGCCGCCGTGGGCGGCCTGGGCGCGCCAGTTGGTGGCGAAGACGACGTGGTCGTCGGCCCGCGCGGGCAGGCTGGCGGCGAGCGCGGCCGCGGCGAGGAGCCCGGCGAGCAGCTTGGAGGAGAGCATCGATCGTTCCTTGTCGGCAGGGGACGCGCGGCATCATACGGTCGAGCGCGGGGCGGGGAAACCAAGCCCTTGGCGCGGCGCGGGCGGGCGCGCGGCGGGGGACAATCGGACGATGACCCCGACGACGTCCCCGGCCACCGCGACCTTTTCGCCGCATCCCGACACCGACCTCACGACGCTGGCCAACGGCGTGCGCATCGTCACCCTGCGCATGCCCTGGCTCGCGAGCGCCAGCGCCAGCGTCTTCGTGCGCACCGGCAGCGGCCACGAGAGCGCGGCCCTGAACGGCATCAGCCACGTCGTCGAGCACATGGCCTTCAAGGGCACGACCACCCGCGACGCGGCGCGCATCAACCTCGACGCGGAGCTGCTCGGCGCCGAGGTCAACGCCCACACCGACAAGGACCACACGGCCTACCACCTGCGCGGCATGGCGCGCGACGCGGGCGCCTTCGTGCGCATGCTGGGCGACATCGTGCGCCGGCCGACCTTCCCGGCGGTCGAGCTCGAGCGCGAGCGCCAGGTGATCCTGCAGGAGTTCCTCGAGGACGAGGAGGATCCGATGTCCACGGCGTTCCGGCAGTTCGACAAGCTGTGCTACGGCGCGCACCCGATGGCGCAGGCGGTGATCGGCACGCGCCGCAACATCGAGCGCTTCACGCGCGACGAGCTGCTCGCCTACGTCGACGCCCAGTACACGGGCGCGAACGTCGTGATCGGCGTCGCGGGCAACGTCGATCACGCGCAGATCGTGCGCGAGGCGGAGGCGGGCTTCGGCGACCTGCGCGCCGGCGCGCCGCAGCCCGTGCCCGCGCCCGGGTGGCACGGCGGCGTGAAGGCCGCGCGGCTGGCGGGCTGCAGCCAGAGCCATGTCGTCCTCGGCTATCCGATCGCGTCGATGCAGGACGACCAACCCGCCGCCAGCGTCGCCGCGGCGCTGTTCGGCGAGGGCATGAGCTCGCCGCTGATGCACGAGATCCGCGAGCGCCGCGGCCTCGTCTACTACGCCGCGTGCTCGGCCGACATCATGGAGTCCTGCGGCCAGTTCGTGATCGAGGCGTCGACGACGCCCGACAAGGTCGAGGACCTGCTGCGCGAGGCGTACCGGCTACTCGTCGCGCATGCGGAGTCCATCGCGCCGGTCGACCTGCAGCGTGCGCGCAACCAGATCGCGGTGCGCCGCATGCGCGCGCAGGAGCGCCCGGTGCGGCGCGTCGAGGACGCGGCGCTCGACCTGTTCGTCCTCGGCCGCGTGCGCTCGCCCGCGGAGCTGCGCGAGCGCATCGAGTCCGTCACCGCCGACCAGGTGCGCGAGACCTTCGCCCGCATGCTCGCCGCGCCGCCGGCGCTGTCGCTGGCCGGCAAGCTGGGCGCGCTGACGGG
>DASVLN010000730.1:0-3085 GCA_036384855.1 Burkholderiaceae bacterium
CGCGTCCGCGGGCGCGGCGTCCTCCAGCGGCGACAGGCACGGCAGCCGCACCCGGAACCGCGATCCCTGCCCCGTGCCGGTGCTCTCGGCCTCGACGTCGCCGCCATGCAGCCGCACCAGCCGCTGCACCAGCGTGAGGCCGACGCCCAGGCCGCCCTGCGTGCGGTCGAGGGCGCGCTTGCCCTGCTCGAACAGCTCGAAGACGTGCGGCAGCAGGTCGGCCTCGATGCCGATGCCGTCGTCGCTGACGGTGACCACCGCGAAGTCGCCCTCGGGCGTCGTCTCGCGGTCGACCGACACCGAGATCGCGCCGTTGTCCGGCGTGTACTTGGTCGCGTTGGTCAGCAGGTTGTTGATGACCTGCGCCAGCCGCGTGGCGTCGCCGTTGAGGTGCACCGGCGTGCCGGGCAGCGCCTGCGTCAGCGTCTGGCCGCGCGAGGCCATGAAGGCGCGGTGCGTCTCGACGCACTGCGAGACGAGCGCGACCAGGTCGACGCACTGCGGCTGCAGCACGATCTTGCCCTGGCTGATGCGCGCCACGTCCAGCAGCTCGTCGACCAGGCGCGTGAGCTGGCGCACCTGGCGATCCGTGACGTCGGCCGCCCAGCGCAGCTTCTGCTCCGGCGGCGCGACCAGGCGGATCACCTCCACGGCGTTGCGGATCGGCGCGAGCGGGTTGCGCAGCTCGTGCGAGAGCATCGCGAGGAATTCGTCCTTGCGGCGGCTGCTCTCCTCGAGCCGTGCCTCCGCCTGGCGGCGCTCGGCGATCTCGACCTGCAGGTTGCGGTACAGCGCCGCCGTCGCGAAGGCGATCGCCCCGCGCGCCGCCACCTCGTCCAGCAGCGCGTCGCCCAGCGGGGTCACTTCGCCGTCGATCCAGAGCGCGCCGAGAAGCCGCTCGCCGTGGATCAGCGGCAGCATGCGCAGCGCGCCGTCGCTCTCGGCGGGCCCGCGGCCGCGCTCCTCGGGCGAAAGCTCCAGCAGCCGGCGCAGCAGCTGGAAGTGCGCGGTGGGCAGCGCGGACGGCGCGAGCTCGTCGTCGACGACCTGCCCGTCCAGCGGGCTCGAGCGCGCGGCCACGTGCGCGACGACGCCCCGCTCGTCGACCAGCGCCACCGTCGCCGCGGCCGCGAGCGCGGGCACCACGTGCGCGAGCAGCGCGCGCACGGCCTGCCCCGGCTCGAGCACGCCGCTGAGCGCGTGGCTCAGGTCGGCGAGCGAGGTCGAGCGCCGCGTCGATTCCTCGGCCAGTCGCAAGGCGGCCTCGGACGCCATCAGCGCGATGCGCTCCTCGGCCTGGCGCGCGATGCGCCGCTGCAGAACGTGCAGCTCGACGAAGACGCGCACCTTGGAGCGCAGCACCTCCGGCACCACGGGCGACGGGATGTAGTCGACCGCGCCCAGCGAGTAGCCGCGCGCGGTCTGCATCTCGTCGGCATACGACGTGATGAAGATGATCGGCGTATGCGCGGCGCGCTTGTAGCGGCGGATCAGCGCCGCGGTCTCGAAGCCGTCCATGTCGGGCATGTTGACGTCGAGCAGCACGACGGCGAAGTCGCGCCTGAGGATCTGCCGCAGTGCGTCCGCGCCCGAGCGCGCGAACACGAGGTTCTGCCCCAGCTCGCCCAGCACGGTCTCGAAGACGAGCAGCTTCTCCGGCAGGTCGTCGACGACGAGGATGTCGACCTTGTCGGACCCGTCGCGAAGGCCGATGCCCGGCGCCGTACCCGCGGCGGGTGCGTCCCGCTCGGTGCGGGCATCGTCGTGCGCGTCGCCGGCGCGCGTCTGGCCGGTCAGCGGCACAGCCATCCCCTCAGCACCGCCATCAGGTGGCGCGGATCGACCGGCTTGGAGATGTAGTCCCACGCCCCGGCCTCGATGCACTTCTGGCGGTCGCCCTTCATCGCCTTGGCCGTCACCGCCACCATCGGCAGCTCGCGGCCGCGCGGGCGCTGGCGGATCGCCTGCATGGTCGCGATGCCGTCCATCTCCGGCATCATGATGTCCATCAGCACGATGTCGATCGCCGGATCGGCCTCGACCAGCCGGATCGCCTCGCGCCCGTTGTCGGCCGAGACGATGACCATGCCCTCCTCGTCCAGCACCGTCGCGAGCGCGAAGATGTTGCGCATGTCGTCGTCGACGATCAGCGCCTTCTTGCCCTTGAGCGACTGGTGGCGGGCGAGCGTGCGCTCGATCGTCGCGCGATCCTCGTCCGACAGCGCCGCGGGGCTGCGGTGCAGCCACAGCGACAGCTGCGTGCGCAGCTCGGCGAGGTCGGCCGCCTCGACGATCGCGACGCCCGGCCGGCGCTGGTTCCAGCTGCCCGTCTCCACCGGCGCCCCGCGCGCGAGGATCACCGGCAGCTGGCACACGCCGCGGCGCTCGCCGATCGCGTCGAGGACGTCCTCGGGGCCGAAGTCCGGCAGCGTGTCCTCGACGACGGCGACGTCGGCCTGGGCAAGCGCGTGCAGGGCCGCGGCGCGATCCTCGGCCAGCAGCACCTCGACATCCCCGTCCAGCGAGGCGAGCAGCGCCTGGCGGCGTGCCGACGGCTGCATCACCACGGCCAGCCGGCGGCCGGAACGCTCGGCGTAGTCGTGGAGCTGCGCGACGAACTCCTCGGCGACGTCGGCCGACTGCAGCGGCTTGGCGAGGAAGGCCAGCGCGCCCGAGGCGAGCGCGCGGTCGCGTGCATCGTCGGTGGAGACCACGGTGATCGGCACGTGGCGCGTCGCGAGGTCGCCCTTCAGGCGGTCGAGGATGCGCCAGCCCGACATGTCGGGCAGGTGGATGTCCAGCGTGACCATCGCCGGATGGTACTCGCGCGTCATCGTCAGCGCGCTCGCGCCGTGCCCGGTGACCACGCCCTTGAATCCCGCGCGGCGTGCAGCGGCCAGCAGGATGCGCGCGAACGCGAGGTCGTTCTCGACGATCAGCAGCACGCGATCACCGGTGGAGATGTCGCCGCGGTCGTCGTCGGCCGCGTTGGCGAACATGACGGCGTCGCTCGCCTTGCCGGCATCCTCCTCGTCGCGCCAGTCCATGGCCGGCTCCGAAGCCGGCGCCGGCGGCGCGGGCAGCC
>DASVLN010000731.1:0-7708 GCA_036384855.1 Burkholderiaceae bacterium
GCGATGCTGCGCGCCTTCCTCGCGGGCGCGGCCGCGCACCTCGCGCCGGGCGGCGAGGCGTGGCTGGTGATGTCCGACCTCGCCGAGCACCTCGGCCTGCGCACCCGCGCCGAGCTCGAAGGCTGGATCGCCGCGGGCGGCCTGCGCGTGGTCGCGCGCCACGACACGCGCCCCGTCCATCCGAAGGCGGTTGACGCGTCCGATCCACTGCACGCCGCGCGCTCGCGCGAGACGACGTCGCTCTGGCGCCTGGCCGCGCCGTGACGACCGCCCCGAACCTCGCCCGCCGTCATCGGAAGGCGGCCAGAAAGGAGTTCGCATGATCGCCGGCGACTTCCCCGTCCTCGAGACCCCGCGCCTGCGCCTGCGCGAGATCGTCGCCGCCGACGCGCCGGCGCTGCTGGAGATCCACGGCGACCCGGTCGTGATGCGCTGGTTCGGCAACGACCCGATCGCCGACCTCGCGGGCGCGCACCGCATCGTCGAGAACTTCGCCGGCCTGCGCTGGCTGCCGAGCCCCGGCACGCGCTGGGCGATCGAGCCGAGGGACTCGCCCGACGGCGAGCTGGTGGGCACCTGCGGCTTCTTCCGCTGGAACCGCGGCTGGCGCACGTGCATGGTCGGCTACGAGCTCGCCCCGCGCGCGCAGGGCCGCGGCTACATGCGCGAGGCGCTGCGCGCAATCGTCCCGTGGGCCTTCGCGACGCTCGGGATCGAGCGCATCGAGGCCCAGGTGCATCCCGACAACGCCGCCTCCCTCGCGACGCTGGCCGCGCTCGGTTTCCGGCGCGAGGGCCTGCAGCGCGCCGCCGCCTTCTGGGGCGGTCGACGCCACGACATGGTGGTGATGGGGCTGCTGCGCGAGGACTTCCGCGCGACGGATTGACGCGAGCGCCGGCCTCTAGGCCTCGACCTCGTAGACCTCGAGCGGCAGGTCGTCCGGATCGGCGAAGAAGGTGAAGCGGCGGCCCGTGTACTCGTCGACGCGTATGGCCTCGACCGCGACGCCGCGGGCCTCGAGGCCGGCCTTGAACGCGGCGACGTCGGCGACCGCGAAGGCGAGATGGCGCAGGCCGCGGGCCTCGGGATAGGACGGGCGCGGCGGCGCGCCCTCGAACGAGAACAGCTCGACCTGCGAGCCGTCCGGCAGCGCGAGGTCGCACTTCCAGGAGCGGCGCGCCGCGCGCCAGTGCTCGGCGAGCACGCGCAGGCCCAGCACCTCGGCGTAGAAGCGCTTCGAGGCCTCGTAGTCGGAACAGATGATCGCGGCGTGGTGCAGGCGCAGGAGCATGCCGCCATTGTCTCAGGCGTCCGCCGCGGGCGGGTCGTCGAACGCGAACTCGAAGCAGGCGCCCCGCAGCTCGCCGTCGACCACCGCGACGCGCGCGTGCTGCAACCGCGCGATGTCGTGCACGATCGCCAGGCCCAGGCCCGTGCCCGACCAGCTCGCCGCGCTGCCGCGCACGTAGCGCTCGAAGATCGTCCGGCGCTCGTGCGGCCGGATGCCCGGGCCGCTGTCGTTCACGCGCACGCGCGCCGGGCGGGACTGCACGGTCACGAGCACCTGGCCGCGCGGGCCGGCGGCCTTGATCGCGTTGTCGATCAGGTTGGCGAGCGCCTCGACCAGCAGGTCCGGCTGCACGTCGACCATCACCGGCGCGTCGGCTGCGCGCAGCTCGAGGTCGATCTCCTGCTCCAGCGCGACCTCCGCGAACAGCTGGCAGACGTCGCGCGCGATGTCGCGCAGGTCGACCGGCACGCGGTCGACGTCGGCGCGACCTTCGGGATCGAGGCGCCCGAGCAGCATCAGCTGCTGCACGAGCCGGCCCGAGGTCTCGGTGATGCGGGCGAGCTCGTCGATCACCGCGCGCGTGCTCTCGAGGTCGGGGCTCGTGCGCGCACGCGCGAGGCCCAGGCGCAGCGCGGTGAGCGGCGTGCGCAGCTGGTGGGCCGCGGCCGCCGCGAAGGTGCGCTCGCGCACCAGCAGCTCGCGGATGCGCGCGATCAGGTCGTTGAGCGCGACGGCGAACGGCGTGAGCTCGCGCGGCAGGTCGTCGGCCGGGATGGCGCGCAGCGATGCGTGCGACTGGCGCTGCCATTGCGTCGCGATGCCCTCCAGAGGCTGCACCGTGCGGCGGATCGCCAGGAAGATCGCCCCGCACGTCACCGCAAGCATCAGCGCGAGCGGCAGCAGCAGCCAGCGCGCGACCCGCCGCGCGCGCTCGCGCTTGATCCGGGTCTCGGCGACGAGCACCACGACGCGCTCGCAGCCCTCGCAGCGCGCGGCCACCGCCGCGACGCGCACGGGGCGGCCCTGGTAGGTCGCGTCGAAGGCCCAGCCCCAGGGCGGGTAGGCCGTCCCGCCGGCGCCGCTGCCGGGGATGCCTGCGCTGCCCACGAGCAGGCGGCCGCGATCCTCGACCGCGAACCAGGTGCGATCGACCTCGTCGAAGGCCAGCATCGCGCGCGCGGCCTCGGGCAGGTCGACGGCATGCGGGCCGTCGCCCCGCACCGGACGGACCTGGTCGGCGAGCGAGACCGCGGCATCGAGCAGCCAGCGGTCGAAGACGGCCGCGGTCTCCGCCTCGGCGCCCCACACGCCCATCGCGCCGACCGCGGCGACGATCAGCATCAGCGGGATCATCAGGCGCAGCGCCAGCTGCCGGTAGAGCGGCGGACGCGCCGCCCCGGCCGCGGGGGCGCCCGCGCGGCCGGTCATTCGCGCGCCGCGACGTCGCCGACGGGCGGCGCCGCGGCGGGCGCGACGATCGCCAGCTGGTAGCCGACGCCCCGCAGCGTGCGGATGCCGGTGCCGGTGCCGTCGAGCTTCTTGCGCAGGCGCGAGACGTAGAGCTCGGCGGCGGCGTCGTTCAGGTCGAGGTTGCGCTCCGACAGCGCGTCCACCAGCGCGCGCTTGGACACGAGCCGCGGCGCCGCGCGCATCAAGATGAACAGCACCTCGAACTCGCGCGGCGAGACCTCGAGGCGGCGGCCGTCGCACAGCACCTCCTGGTCGTCGGGCAGCAGGTCGAGCCGGCCGAAGCGGATCGAGCGCGAGCGCGAAAGGTTGGCGCGCCGCACCAGCACGTCGATGCGGGCGTCGAGCTCCTCGGGCGCGAACGGCTTGACGAGGTAGTCGTCCGCGCCGACGCGCAGGCCCTGCACCCGGTCGGCCACGCGGTCGCGCGCGGTCGTCACGAGCACGGCGCCGTGCGGATCGCGCTTGCGGTACTCGGCGAGCCATTCCATGCCGTCGCCATCGGGCAGCCCGAGGTCGAGCAGCACGATGTCGAAGGTCTCCTCCGCCAGCGCCGCGTCGGCCTGGGCCAGCGAAGGCGCATGGCGGGCGAGGCGGTCACTCTCGCGCCAGCGCAGGATCAGCTCGCGCGCGATGTCGGGGTCGTCTTCGATGAGCAGCAGTCGCATGGCAGCGGGCGTCGCGCGGACGCGGGTCGGGGTGTCGCATCCTGCCGCATCCGCGCCGCCGCCGCCGCGTGCCGGCGCGGCCGGATGTGCACGAATCCCGACTTTAGGACAGGAAGCGTCGGCAAAACCCCTCGCGATCGACTTCGACGGCGATCGGGCGGGCTCGCCAGCCGGCCACGCGCGCGCGTCCGCCGGACCGACCGGTCGCGGCGCTCAGGGCCGCTCGCCGCCGGTGCCGCCGGCCGTGGGCAATTCCACGGTGAAGGTCGAGCCCTCGCCGAGCGTGCTCTCGACGGCGATCGTGCCGCCGTGGGCCTCCACGAGCTGGCGCGTGATGTACAGGCCCAGGCCCAGGCCGGGCACGCGCGTGCGCTCGCCCACGCGCACGAACTGCTCGAACACCCGCTGCAGGTCCTCGGGCGCGATGCCCACGCCCTCGTCGCGCACCTGGATGACGGCGGCGCCAGGCCGCTGGCGCAGCGACACGTGCACGGGCTTGCCGGCACCGTAGCGCAGCGCGTTGGTCAGCAGGTTGACGACGACCTGCTCGAGGCGGAACTCGTCCCACTCGCCCGAGATCTCCACGCATTCCGGATCGAGCAGGATCTCGACGTCCCCGCGCTGGCCCTGCACCTCGGCGACCACGCGCCGCAGCATCGCGGTGAGGTCGCAGCGCCCGCGCCGGATCGACAGCTTGCCGTGCTGGATCTGCGAGACGTCCAGCATGTCGTCGATCAGGCGCGTGAGGCTGCGCACCTGCCGCTGGTCTCGCTCCAGCATCTTGGCGAGCTTGTCCGGCGCGAAGAACTCCATGTTGCCGCGCTCGACCTGGTGCTGGCGCACGCGCACCTCCATCGCGAGTACGCTCAGCGGCGTGCGCAGCTCGTGGACGACCATGGACATGAACTCGTCGCGCATCTTCACCGCGCGCTGCAGGTCGACCTGCGCGGTCTGCAGCTCCGCGACGAGCGCCTGCTGGCGACGGCGCGATTCCTCCAGCGCCGCGAGCTGGCGCCGCAGCTCGGTGCGCTGGTGGTAGAGGTCGACGAAGACCTGCACCTTGCTCTTGACCGCGTAGGCGTCCAGCGGCTTGTAGAGGAAATCGACGGCGCCGTTCTCGTAGCCCTTGAACGCGTAGTCGAGCTCCTTGCCCGCGGCGCTCACGAACACGATCGGCAGGTGGCGCGTGCGCGCCATGCCGCGGATCAGCTCCGCGAGCTCGAAGCCGTTCATGCCGGGCATCTGCACGTCGAGGATGGCGAGCGCGAACTCGTGCTCCAGCAGCAGCGCCAGCGCCTCCTCGCCCGAGGACGCCTGGTGGATGCTGTAGCGGTCGTCGCGGATGGAGGCTTCCAGCGCGAGCAGGTTCTCGGGCAGGTCGTCGACGATCAGGAGCTTGATGCCGGGGTCTATCGTCATCTGGGTGCGCCCAGCCTGCGAAGCAGGTCGTGGATCTCCGCGAGTGAAAGGACGAGGTCGGGGGTCATTCTTCGCAGCGCGGCTTCCGGCATCGTCGGGACTTCCGCGGTCGCCGGGTCCTGGACGACGGCGAGACCCCCGGCAATCTGCATTCCCGCGAGACCCTCGGCACCGTCGTAGTTCGCACCCGTGAGCAATATCCCACACAACCCGGCGCCGTACGCGTCGGCGGCGGACAGCATCAGCACGTCGATCGAGGGCCGCGCGTAGTTGACGCGATCCTCGCAGCTGAGGGAGAAGCTGCGATCCTTCTCGATCAGCAGGTGGTAGCCGGGCGGTGCGAAGTAGACGGTGCCCGGGGCGAGCGGCTCCTTGTCGCGCGCCTCGCGCACGTCCATCGCGAGGCGGTAACCGAACAGCTCCGCGAGGCGGCTGTCGCGGTTGTCGGGGAGGTGCAGCACGATGGACACTGGCGACGGATAGTCCGCCGGCAGTCCTCCGAGCACCGCCATCAGCGCCTCGAAGCCGCCCGCCGAGGCGCCGATCACGACGGCCTCGATGTGGCGTGCCAGCGCCGCGCGCAGGGCGTCGTCGCGATCGATGGCAGTCATCACGGTCACGCCGTGCCCGGACAAGCGGCAGCCGCGCAACCGGCTGCGCGGGGCTGCCGGTTGCGGCCGCCCGGGGGATGGCGCCGAAGGCGCTTCGCAAAGGTCATCATCTCTTCCGGAACAGGCGTTCGCGCCGGTCGACGGCGTCGAAGCGATCGGCCCAGGCCGAGAAGTCCAGGCTCTCCTTGCTGCCGAGGCCGAGGAAGCCGCGGTGGCACAGCGAGTCGTGGAACAGGCCCAGCGCGCGATTCTGCAAGGCGCGGTTGAAGTAGATCAGCACGTTGCGGCAGGAGATCAGGTGCGTCTCCGAGAACACCGTGTCGGTGGCCAGGCTGTGGTCGGCGAAGGTGACGTTGCGCACCAGCTCGGGATCGAAGCGCACCGACTTGTACGCCGCGGCGTAGTAGTCCGAGAACGCGCGCTTGCCGCCGCTTGCCTGGTAGTTGGCCGTGTGCTGGCGCACCGCGCCGACCGCGTAGATGCCCTGGCGCGCCTTCTCGAGGACGGCCGGGTTGATGTCCGTCGCGTAGATCATCGAGCGCTCCAGCAGCCCTTCCTCCTGCAGCAGGATCGCGAGCGAGAACACCTCCTCGCCGGTGCTGCAGCCCGCCACCCACAGCTTCAGCGACGGATAGGTGCGCAGCAGCGGCACGACCTGCGTGCGCAGCGCGAGCCAGTAGCCCGGGTCGCGGAACATCTCGGTGAACGGGATCGTCAGGATCTCGAGCAGCTGCTGGAACGCGCCCGGGTCGTGCAGCACGCGCGACTGCAGCTCCGAGACGGTGCCGCACTGCAGCTGCTGCATCGCGTGCAGCACGCGGCGCTTCATCGACGCGCCGGAGTAGTCGCGGAAGTCGTGGCTGTACTTCGCGTAGACGGCCTCCATCAGCAGGCGCAGCTCGATGTCGATGGCGCTGTGAGACATGGCGGAGGTCGGCGATCGTCCCGCGTCGTGTACGGTACTGGGTATCCGTCAGATGCTCGGCATCCAGACCCGCATCAGCGAGAACAGGCGGTCGAGGTCGATCGGCTTGGCGAGGTAGTCGTTGGCGCCGGCGCGGCGGCACTGCTCCTGGTCGTCCTTCATCGCCTTGGCCGTCACCGCGATCACCGGCAGCTGCGCCCACTTCGGGTTCGCGCGGATGCGGCGCGTCGCCTCGAGGCCGTCCATGCCGGGCATCATCACGTCCATCAGCACGATGTCGATGTCGGGCACCTCGGCCAGCCGGGCGAGCGCCTCGAAGCCGTTGCGGCCGATCTCGACCTGCAGGCCCTTCTGCTCCAGCGCGCTCGCGAGCGCGAAGATGTTGCGCACGTCGTCGTCGACCAGAAGCACCTTGCGGCCCTCGAACACCTTCTCGCGGTTGCGCGCGGTGCGCAGCATCGACTGGCGCTCCTGCGACAGCTGCGATTCCACGGTGTGCAGGAACAGCGTCACCTCGTCGAGCAGGCGCTCCGGCGAGCGCGCGCCCTTGATGATGATCGAGCGCGAGTAGCGGCCGAGGCGGGCCTCCTCCTCGCGCGTGAGGTTGCGGCCGGTGTAGACGATCACCGGCGGGAACGAGCAGATGTCCTCGGTCGTCATGCGCTCGAGGAGCTCGCTGCCGTCCATGTCGGGCAGCTTCAGGTCGATGATCATGCAGTCGTACACGGTCTGCTTGAGCAAGGCGAGTGCCTTGGCGCCGTCCTCGACCGCCGCGATCTCGATGTCGTCGTCCTCGATCAGGTGGACGACGCTGTCGCGCTGGCGCGCGTCGTCCTCCACGACCAGCACGCGCTTGACCTTCTTGGCGCCCTTCTCCTCGAGGCGCTGGAAGACCTGCTGCAGCTCCTCGCGCGTCGTCGGCTTGACCGCGACCCCCACCGCGCCCAGATGCAGGGCGACGTCGGAGAAGTCCTCGCCCGAGACGATGTGCACCGGGATGTGGCGGGTGCGCGCATCGTCCTTGAGGAACTGCAGCACGCTCAGGCCCGAGCCGTCGGGCAGGCGCACGTCCAGCAGGATGGCGGTGGGCAGGTAGCCGGTCGCGAGCGCGAGGGCCTCGCTGGCGGTCGTCGCGACCAGGCACTGGTAGCGCCGCTCGCGCGCGAGCAGCATCAGCACGTTGGCGAAGTCGGTGTCGTCCTCGACGACCAGCAGCAGCCGGCCCTTGTCGCCGGGCCGCACCTGGTCGCGGTCGTCCTTGATCGCGCCGGCCGGCGGCAGCGTCGCGCCGGCCTCGGCCGCGACGGGCGCGGGCAGCGGCGGGATC
>DASVLN010000732.1:0-2491 GCA_036384855.1 Burkholderiaceae bacterium
CGCTGCCCGCGAGGACGGCGGCGAGCCGCAACACGGCGCGGCGGGCGACGGGGGCGTCCGCTGAACGACGCTGTCGCGCCTTCATGGGCCGGCCTGCCCGGACGTCGCCGCGGCCCGGTCCAGCGCCTCCAGCAGCGCGTGCAGGTCGTAAGGCTTGTTGAGGACTTCCACGCTCGGCAACGCCTGCGCGGAATAGCCCGTGGCCACGACGACGGGCGTCGCGGGCCGGTGTTCGCGGCACCAGGCGGCGAGGTCCGTGCCGCTCATGCGGCCCGGCATCACCACGTCGGTGAAGACGACGTCGAAGGGGGCGCCGCGCTGCAGCAGCTCGACGGCCTGGTCGGCCGTCGCCGCGAGCGTGACGGCGTGGCCGGCGGCGTCGAGCGCCGGCACGACCACCGACGAGACGAGCAGGTCGTCCTCGACCATCAGGATGCGCAGCGGCCGGCCCGAATGCGGGTGCTCGGGCTCGGCGTCCTCCGACGCAGGCGCATCGACGGTGGGCAGGTGCATCTCGACCGTCGTGCCGCGGCCGGGTGCACTGTGCAGGCGGATGTCGCCGCCGGACTGCAGCGCGAAGCCGCGCACCTGCGCGAGCCCGAGCCCGCTGCCGCGCCCGACCGGCTTGGTCGTGAAGTAGGGGTCGGTCGCGCGCGCGAGCGTCTGCTCGTCCATGCCCGTACCGGTATCGGTGACCGCGATCACCGCGCGGTCGGGGCCCGTCGAGCGTGCGCTGACGGTCACGCGGCCGCCCTCGGGCATGGCGTCGCGGGCGTTGAAGATCAGGTTGAGCAGCGCGAGCTCCAGCTGCGACGGGTCGACGTTCACGTGCCGCAGCCCGGGTTCGACGTCGGCCACGAGCTCCACGCTCTGGCCGATGGCCTTCTGCACCAGCTCGCGGGCGCCGAGCAGGAAGTCCGCGAAGTTCACCGCCGCGAGCTGCTGGGGCCGCGTGCGGCCGAAGGTCAGCATCTGCCGCACGAGCTGCGCCGCGCGGTGCGTCGCGCGGATCGCGGCCTCCAGCGTGCGCGGGTGCGGCGGGCCGTCCTTGGTGCGCTCGAAGACCTGCAGCGCGGTGCTGATGGTCTGCAAGAGGTTGTTGAAATCGTGGGCAAGGCCGCCGGTCAGGCGTCCGATCGCCTCGTGCTTCTGGCCCTCGAGCAGCTTGGCCTGGGCGTCCTCGGCCTGCTGCACCGCGTTGGCGACGCGCTGCTCGAGCGTGCGCGTGGCCTCCTGCGAATGCACGCCGGCGTCGTGCAGCACGGTGCTGATGTCGTCGACCTCGCGCACGCCGGTGGCCAGCGGCGCCGGCACGCGATCTTCGCGCAGCGTCGCCGCGGCGTCGTGCAACTGGCCGACCGGCCCGCTGATGCGCCGCGACGCATAGACCACGAGCCCGAGGCTGATGACCAGCAGCGCCGCCGCGGCGCCGACCGCCTGCAGCGTGAGCACGCGCGCCGTGCGGCTCAGGCCCTGCGTCGGCAGGGCGACGACGACCTGCCAGTGGTAGCGGTTGGGCCGGCTCACGTAGGTCAGCGAGCGCACGCCGTCCAGCGTGATCGATTCGCCGAAGCCCTCGGCCTCGTCGCGCGCGCGGCGCTTGATCTCCGGCCCCGCGGACACGCCCAGCCAGCGCCGCGGCTCGCGCGTGCGGGCGATGATCACCTGCTCGTCGTCCATCACCGTGACCAGCGCGTCCTCCGGCCCCGGCTGCTGCGCGAGCAGCGCCTGGATGCTGGCCGGCTCGAACGCGACGCCGACGTTGTAGCGCGGCGGCGCGACGCCCAGCTCGGGCCGGAACAGCGCGAGCACCGGCCCGTGCGTCACCGGGCCGACCGGCGCGAAGAAGACGTCGGCGGCGTCCGAGGTGACCATCGGCGCGCCCGGGGGACGCGCGATCCGCAGCCCTTCCTGCCAGGGCACGTGCGTGTTGAGGATCTCGGCGGTCGGCGTGACGAGGATGACCCAGCTGTCGCCGCCGCGCGCTGCCGTCGCGGCCTCGTCATAGAAGCCGCGCAGGTCGTCGCGGCGCAGCGCGAGCGACGCCCCCAGCGTGCGCGCCATCGTCGCGCGCCTGTCGAGCTCGCGCTCCACCAGCAGGTTCAAGGTGCGCCCGTACGCGCGCAGGTGCTCCCGGCCGGTGGCCGTCTGCTGCAGGAAGATGGATCGCGCGAGCATGCCGAATCCCACCGCCGCCGGCAGCCATACGGCGAACACCAACAGCATGAGCCGGATGCGGATGTTCACGTAGCGGCGCCCGATGGATTCGAAAGCCTGGACGCTATCAGAATTCGCCGCCGAGGTGATCGGCGCTCGCCCACGGTTGGATACAGTGGAGGGTATGCATTCGACGACGCCGCTGCGGATCCTGCTGGTCAACAACTCGTCCGCCGCGGCCTTCCGGCTCGTGCCGCCGCCCGCTGACGCCGTGCTGGCGGACGCCCCGCCCGCCGCCACCTGGCGCGCCGCCGCCGAGGGCCAGGTCGACGCG
>DASVLN010000733.1:0-11861 GCA_036384855.1 Burkholderiaceae bacterium
ACATCCAGACCTTGGTGCCTTGCAGGTCCAGGTTCTGGATCGTGAACGAGCCGAAGGACGCGCCGCCGTTGCCGGTGGCGATCGAGCCGACGGTGATCGTCGGGGTCACGGCGTGCGTCGCGGCAGCGGCGCCCGCGCCCACGGCGGCGGGGAACGCGAACTGGACGACGTCGGCGCCGGCGCCCGGGGTCGGGTTGTAGCCGAGGGCCTGGGCCACGCCGGCCAGGATCAGCGTGTTGCCGGCGGAGCCGGCGGTGCCGCCACCGTTGGCTTCGATCGACGACGCGACGGCGCCGGCGAACGCGGTGCTGTTCAGGACGTCGATGGTCATGTCCATCATGCCGCGGACGGTGATGTTCTTGAACGACACGGAGCCGCCGTTGGTATCGGTGTCGGTGTACGTGAACGCGCCGATGTTGATGTTCAGGTCGGCGGCGATCGACACGCCGTCCTGGCCGGAGATCGCGCTCAGCTGGTCGTCGGCGATGGAGGTCATGGCCGAAGCCGACAGGGAGGCGGCGGCCAGGGCGGCGGCGGCGGTGATCTTGAGCATGTTCATGTGTCTCTCCAGATATATAAGGTCTATTGATCGGAACTTGAAAACCCCTCGCGGGCGTTCACCGTTTCTGCGTCAAGGGTTTTGCCCTGGAGCTCGCCGCTCCCTTGTGAGGGCCCGGACTGCGCTGAAACCGATACTTGCGTCGCGTGCCGCAATCATCAGCGCCAATGCCGCGTCGCGCACTGACTTGCGGAGCCAAGGACATGGCTTGAGAAACCGTCGCCGGGGGGTATCTACCCTAGTTCTTGGGGTTTGTCCGCTTCGGCGGCCAGGGCGGGCGCCGAGTCGGCGTTTCCTGCGAAAGTCCAATCGGCGCAAGCCCTTAGGGGTTCACCCGCGGTTCGTGGGGAAGACGCGATTGGCCCGGGAAGCCATCCTGGTTTCGGCGGAAATATTTCTCCCACGAAAAAAGGAGCCTGCCGGCTCCTTTGCTGGAATGGGCCGAAATATATATTCGACCGGCTTTCCGGAGATAACTCGAAAATAGCTTCAGGCGGCGCAGCGAAGGGTATTGGGCGTGCGTCCGAACCAGCGTTTGCAGGCCCGGTAGAAATTGCTCGGATCGGAGAATCCGAGGGCGAAGCTCATCTCGGTGGGCGTGTAGGCGCCGTTGACGAAGTAGCGCTGCGCGAGCTCGCGGCGGGTGTCGTCGACCAGTTCGATGAAGCTGGTGCCTTCCTCCGTGAGGCGACGCTGCAGGGTGCGCTCGCTCATGCACAGCGTCGCGGCGACCAGCTCGCGGCGCGGATCGCCCTTGGAGATCAGCTGCATCAGTGCCTGGCGCACGCGCGCCGTGATGCAGCCGCCCTGTTCCGCCGCCAGCTGGGCGACCATGCGTTCGCACATCTCGCCCACCGTCGGGTCGGAGGTGGGGAAGGGGGCGTCCAGGGCGGACAGCGGCAGCTCGATCACGAAGGCCGCCGCGCCGAACACCACCGGGCAGCCGAAGGCGCGCTCCCACGGCGCCGGGTCGGCCGGCGCCGGGTAGGGATGGTGCACGCGCACGGGCGTGACGGCCTCGCCGGTCAGCCAGAGGATGCCCTTCATGAAGGTCGCCGCCATGAAGTCGTAGCGCTGCTGGGGCACGGGCAGCTTGCCGGCGGAGATGCGCAGGGTGATGCGGCAGGCGTCGTGATCGACATGCATGCCCAGCGAGGTCGCGGGCGCGTCCATGCCGATGGAGGTCGTCGGCGAGATCAGGCTGGTGTAGCGCGCCAGGCGCTGCAGCCCGCTGCGCAGGTCGGGCGCCGACAGCACCAGGCTGGACAGCGAGCCCAGGCCGATCAGCGGCTGGCGCGGCGACAACTGCAGGCCGATCGCGGGGTCGCCCGTGCGTTCCACCGCGGCGCTCCAGGCCACGCTGAACAGGTCGGCGAGCTTCTCGGCGTCGACCGCCTCGTTCGGGTTCGGGTCGAGGCCCGCCTCTTCCAGGATCTTGGCCAGGTCGAGTCCGCGTCGCGAGAAGCCGTCCTTCATCGCCTTGAACGCGCTGAGCTGAGACAGGGGAACGACAACCACGGCGGTACTCCGAAGCGCTGGGAACGAACGATCGCGAAGAGCTTCGCGGCCGGCGCATTGAAAATAGAACGACCGTTCGATTTTCTTCAGGGAAATGTTATCGACCGCCCTGGTGCACCGACATAGGAATCAACCCGAACTTTGCCCCGGCAAGGGGCATGCAGCCCCCCAAAACAGGGGAGTCGCGGAGGGCCGTCGAAGGGAAAACCCGGTCCGTGCACCGGCTTCGCGCGAGCCTGTTTCTCCGAGGTGCGGCGTGGACGGCGGCGCGTGGCGCGCGAAGGCGGGATCGCGCGATCGGCAAGGCGGGCAGTGCACGATCGTGGGTCGCCTGCAACATGGCTCAGGCGGCGGGCGCGGCGTTGCCGGGGCGCTGTCGAACGAGCGTGCGGAAACCTCGTCGAAACCGGGCGTGACTTGAAGCGCCGGTGCGGCGGTCAGCGGTCCGCCTTGCGGGCATGCCCGCGCGCGGCCTCGACCGGATAGCGCAGTGCGTTGCGCGCCATCTTCCGGCGCGCGGCGTCGAGCAGGTCGATCCCGAGCTGGTCGGCCAGCTGCACCAGGTACAGCAGGACGTCGGCGCATTCCTCGCCGACGGCGGCCAGCCGGTCGGGCGCGGGCGCGCGGCTCTCCGACTCGGTGAGCCACTGGAAGTGCTCCAGCAGCTCCGCGGCCTCGACGGACAGCGCCATCGCGAGGTTCTTGGGCGAGTGGAACGGCTGCCAGTCCCGCTCCCGGGCGAACTCGCGCAGGCGTTCACGCAGGGCGTCGAGATCGTGCGGGCGGTCTTGCGAGCAATCGTTCGGGTCGGCATCGGCCATGGGCGCAGCATAGCCGGCCGCCGCGGCGCGGCCCTAGGACGCCGCCGGCGGTTCCGCGAGCTGCTCCAGGCAGTGGATCCACGCCCGCGCCGTGCGATGGAGTTCGGTGCGGTGCTGTTCGGCCAGCATCTCGAGGACTCGCCCGCCGTGGGCGGTGAGCACCAGGACGACGCTGCGGCGGTCGGTCGGCGATCCGGTGCGCTCGACCAGCCCGAGCTGCGCCATCCGGTCCACGAGCCCGACGGCGCTGTTGTGCTTGATCAGCAGGCATTCCGACAGCGTGCGCACGGTGAAGGGCGCGTCGTTGCCGCGATGCGCCCGCATGGCCAGCAGCGCCTGGTACTGGGGCGAGGTCAGGCCGCGGGAGTCGCAGGCGCGCTCGCTGAAGGCCTGGAACTGCCGCAACTGCTCTCGGAACGCGGCGAGCCGCAGGAATTCCCCATCCCTCATGGACCAGCCTTTCTGACGGCTTACAACGGCAAGCGGGCCGTGGGCGTACTTTCACCGATGACGATATATCGTGACAGGACGTACTCTGAATGTAAGAGATGTCGCGCGACGCCTGTCGCGAACCTGTCCCAGCCATCCGCCAGGAGACGTGCCGTGAGCCAGTTCGAGGAGTTCGACCCCAGCGACGCGCGTCGGCGCGATTTCCTGAAACTGAGCCTCGGCGCGGCCGGCGGGCTCGCCTTGCCGGGGCTGGCCCTGGCGGCGGACTATCCCGCCCTGGCCAACTACCCGGCCGGCGTCGCGGGCGATTCCGTGTTCATCGGCCTTCCGCTGGACCTCACGGGCCCCTATTCGGCCGAGGGCGCCGACGAGCAGCGCGGCTACGAGCTCGCCGCCGAACAACTCAATGCAGGCGACGAGCGCATCCGCAAGATCTCGCCGCTCACCAAGAAGGGCGTGCTGGGCAAGAAGGTGACGCTGGGCGTGGCCGACGCCGAGACCAAGCCGAACACCGCGGTGCAGGCGGCGACGCGCTTCATCCACGACAACAAGGCGATGATGATCGGCGGCTCGGTGAGCAGCGCGGTCGCGATCGCGCTGCAGAAGGTCTGCGACCGCGAGAAGACCGTCTACATGGCGGCCATCAGCGGCTCCAACGAGACGACCGGCGTCGACTGCCAGCGCTACGGCTTCCGCCTGTGCCACTATGCCTACTCGGCTTCCAAGGCGATCGCGCCGGTGCTCGGGGCGTCGCTGGGCAAGAACCGCAAGGCGATGTACCTCGTGCCGGACTACACGTACGGCCACACGACCCACGACTCGATGGTCGAGTTCACCGGCAAGGAAGGCTGGAAGGAAATCGGGCAGCAGGTCCACCCGCTGGGCACCAAGGACTACAGCTCCTACCTGATCAACATCGCCAACAGCGGGGCCGACACGCTGGTGGTGATCGCCTACGGCCTCGACGCGGTGAACTCGATCAAGCAGGCCAAGCAGTTCGGCCTCCTGGACAAGATGAAGCTGGTGGTGCCGTACATGGCGCCCTTCCTCGGCGAGGAGCTGGGCGCCGACATCATGCAGGGCGTCTACGGCTGCATGGGCTTCTGGTGGACGCTGCAGGACAAGTACCCCGTCGCCAAGGACTTCGTCGACGCGTTCCAGGCCAAGTTCAAGACGGTGCCCCACGACTCCGCCTACATCGCCTACCTCACCACCGTGCTGTGGGCGGACGCGGTCGAGCGTGCCGGGACGTTCTACGGGCCGGAGGTCGTGAAGGCGCTCGAGAAGGGCGTCAAGCGCCAGGGGCCGGTGGGCGACGTGTGGTTCCGCGCCAGCGACCACCAGGGCATCATCAACTTCCCCATCGTGCGCGGGAAGAAGGCCAGCGAAATGAAGAACAAGAGCGACTTCTTCGACATCGTCACGGTGGCCAACGGCGCGGAGGTGGTGTCGCCCGAAGGGCTGCTGGGCTGCAAGCTGGGCTCGTACACCTGACGCAAGGGACGCGCCCGTGCCCGCATTGCCGCTGGTCCTGTCCCAACTGTTCAACGGCCTCGCCGAAGGATTGCTCCTCGCGCTCATCAGCACGGGCCTGACGATCATCTACGGCACGCTGGGCATCATCAACTTCGCCCACGGCGCGCTGTTCGTCTGCGGCGCCTACGCAGGGCTGCTGGTGTTCAACGCCACCGGTTCGTTCCTGCTCGCGGCGCTGGCCGGCGGGCTGGTCGCGCTGGTGCTGGGCCTGCTGATGGAACGCGGCGTCGTGCAGCTGTTCTACGGGCGCCCTCCGGAGGACCAGCTGCTGGTCACCTTCGGCATCGGCATCGTGTTCGTCGAGGTGGTGCGCTCGATCTTCGGCGGCGTCGGGCTGTCGGTGTCGACGCCTGCGTGGGGCCAGGGCGTGGCCAACCTCGGCTTCCTCATCTATCCGCTGTACCGGCTCGAGATCCTCGGCATCTCCGCGGCGACGCTGGCTGTCCTCTACGTGGTGCTGTATCGCACCCGGCTCGGCCTGATCGTGCGGGCGGGCATCGAGGACGCGCAGATGGTCAACGTGCTGGGCATCAACGTCAAGCGCGCGTTCCTGCTGGTGTTCGGCCTCGGCACGATGGCCGCGGGCTATGCCGGCGTGATCGATTCGCCGATCGAGTCGCTCACGCCCGACATGGGCGCGCGCGTGCTGGTCGACTCCTTCGTCGTCGTCGTGATCGGCGGCGTCGGCTCGTTCCCCGGCGCGATCTTCGGCGGCGTGATCGCCGGCGAGATCATGAGCCTGACCTCCATGTTCGACCCCGCCTATTCCTACGTCATGCTGTTCGCCGTGATGGCGCTCGTGCTGATCCTGCGGCCGCAGGGCCTGATGGGCCAGGAGGGACGCGAGTGAACGCGGATCGCCGGCTGCGGCGCGACGCAGGACTCTGGCCGGAGGCCGCGCTGCTGGCCGGCCTGGCCGTCGCCCCCTTCGTGCTGCCCCACCTCGGCTTCGGCGCCGACCTGATGAGCCGCGTCCTGATCTGGGGCCTGTTCGGCCTCGGCTTCGACCTGCTGTTCGGCTACACGGGGCTGCTGTCCTTCGGCCAGGCGGCATTCTTCGGCGTGGGCGGCTTCGTGTGCGCCTACATGCTGAGCGGCAGCGCGCCCAACATGCTGCTCGCGCTGCTGCTCGGGACGCTGGTCGCGGCGGTCGCGGGCCTCGTGATCGGCTACCTGACGCTGCGCCGCACGGGCATCTACTTCGCGATGAGCACGCTCGCCTTCGCGGAGATGTTCTATTTTCTGGAGAACTCGCCGCTGAAGGCCTACACCGGCGGCGAGAACGGCATCGCCGGGATCCCAACGGCCGTGCTGCCGCTGGGCTTCACGACGCTGACGATCTCCAGCGGCTGGCCCATGTACGTCTTCATCGCGGCGTTCTATTTCGTCGGCTACGTGATCGCGCGTCGCATCGTCCACTCGCCGTTCGGGGCCGTGCTCACGGCGATCCGCGGCAACACGATGCGAGCGGGCGCGCTCGGGCATTCCACGCAGGCCTACAAGCTGGCCGTGTTCGTCATCGCGGCGATGTACGGCGGCCTCGCGGGCGGGCTGCTGGGCGTGTTCCAGAGCTACATGCCGCCGGACGCCTTCATGCTCGACACCTCGTCGCAGCTGGTGATCCAGACCGTCATCGGGGGCGCGGGCACGCTGCTCGGCCCGGTGCTCGGTGCCGCGATCTGGCTGGGCCTCTACGAAGGCCTGCAGCACGTGCAGGGCATCGGCGGCTACTGGAAGCTGATCCTGGGCCTCGTGTTCGTGGTGCTCATCACGCTGTTCCGCCATGGGGTGGCCGGGATGCTCGTCGACGTCGTACGCAGGCGCCGCGGCGCCAAGGAGAGCCTGCAGGACGCGACGATGGAGGTCGTCACGCCGCAGCAGCTCGCGGACACGCGGCTCGAGCTCGTCGCCGTGCCGCCCCAGGAAGCCGGGACGCCGGTCCTGCAGGCGCGCGGCATCACGAAGCAGTACGGCGGTCTGGTCGCGGTCTCTGAGGTCGACTTCGCGCTGCAGGAGGGCGAGATCCGCGGCGTGATCGGTCCCAACGGCGCCGGCAAGTCGACGTTCTTCAAGATGCTGGCCGGCGAGGTCGCGCCGACGAGGGGCAGCGTGGCGCTGCGCGGCCAGGACATCACGGGCGCGGGCGTCACCGCGGTGTGCCATCGCGGCATGAGCAAGAGCTACCAGATCAACCAGCTCTTCGAGTCGCTGACGGTGCGGCAGAACATGGTGATCCCGGCGCTGGCGCGCGAGCGCGGCCGCTTCCGGCTCGACGTGCTGCGCCGGCTCTCGCGCATGACGCGCGCGGCGACGCAGGCGGAGGCGGCGATCGATCTGGTGGGTCTCGCGCGCGTGGCCGACGTGCCGGTGCGCGAGCTGTCCTACGGCGAGAAGCGGCGCCTGGAGATCGGCCTCGCGCTGGCCACCGGCGCCAACGTGCTGCTGTTCGACGAGCCCCTGGCCGGCCTGGGGCCCGAGGAGCGCGCACACGTGATCGCGCTGCTGAAGGCGATCCGTGGCGGCCGCACGATGGTGATCGTGGAACACGACATGGACGCGATGTTCGAACTGGCCGAGCGCATCACGGTGCTCTACGAGGGCCGCAAGCTGGCCGAAGGCACGCCCGCCGAGATCCAGCAGGATCCGGCCGTGCAGGGCGCGTACCTGGGGGGCCTCGAGCATGAGCCTGCTTGAAGTCGACCGCCTCAACAGCTACTACGGCGACTCGCACATCCTCTTCGATGTCTCGATGCGGGTGGAGGCCAACGAGGTCGTGGCGCTGCTCGGGCGCAACGGCGCGGGCAAGAGCACGGCGATGAAGTCGATGATGGGCATCGTCGACATCCGCGGCGGCAGCGTCCGCCTGGACGGCCAGGACGTCACCGGCAGGCCGCCGCACCAGCTGGCGATGCAGGGCATCCAGCTCGTGCCCGAGGAACGGCGCATCTTCGGCGCGCTGAGCGTGCACGAGAACCTCGTGCTCGCGGCGATGACGGCGCCGTCCCCGCGCAGCTTCGAGGACATCTACAAGGTCTTCCCGCGGCTCGACGAGCGCCGCCGCTCGCGCGGCAAGCAGCTCTCGGGCGGCGAGCAGCAGATGCTCGCGATCGCCCGCGCGATGATCCGCAACCCGCGCGTGCTGCTGCTCGACGAGCCGTTCGAGGGCCTCGCGCCGATCATCGTGCGCGATCTCATGCGGGTGTGCCAGCAGCTTGCGGAGTCCGGGCAGACCATCGTCGTGGTCGAGCAGAACGTGGTGGCCGCGTTGTCGCTGGCCAATCGCTGCTACATCCTCAACAACGGCCACGTGGTGTACGACGGCACGCCGGGCGAGCTGCAGCGCGAGCGCGGCATCGTCGAACGCTACCTCGGCGTGAAGGCCTGAGGAAACCGGGGGAGCCCGCGTCGTGGCGGCCTGCGTGATCGGACACATCACCGTGCTCGACGCGGACAAGTGGGCGCAGTACAAGCGCGAGGTGCCGGCGACGATCGCGCCCTGGGGCGCCGAGGTGGTGTTCCGCGGACGCCGGACCGCCGTGCTGGGCGGCGCGCATCGCCATGACGAAACGGTGGTGCTGCGCTTTCCCGACCTCGCCTCTGCGCGCGCCTGGCACGACTCGGCGGCCTACCGGGCCCTGATCCCGCTGCGCCGGCAGGCGGCCGACGTCGACCTGGTCCTCTTCGACGAGGATTGAGCCGCGGACGCTGGTCTCGCGGGTTCCGGAAAGGACGACGGCCCGAGGCTTCTCGCCTGCGGGCCGTTCGCTTGGATGGCTCCCCGACCTGGGCTCGAACCAGGGACCTACGGATTAACAGTCCGGCGCTCTACCGACTGAGCTATCGGGGAATCGAGGCCGCTCCTCGCGGATCGGCTCGCGAAATCTCGGTCATGAAAAAAGGCCTTTCGTTGCGACAAGGCCTTCCATCGCTTCGCGTTCGGTGGCTCCCCGACCTGGGCTCGAACCAGGGACCTACGGATTAACAGTCCGGCGCTCTACCGACTGAGCTATCGGGGAATCGCGAAGCCTTGCAGTCTAGCGTGGTTTTCTGGTTTCGTCAAAAGCTCGCGTCGACGGACGCAAAAAAAGTGCGCGGCTCGAGCGGGAACAGGTACGCGTGGTCGTACTGGTAGGGGGCCTCGCGCCAGGCGCGGCGGTCGAAGGCGTTGTCGACGCCCGCCCGCCAGGTCAGGCGGGCGCCGGCCACGGGCTGGGTCCAGCGCATGGACAGATCCACGCGCGTCCAGCCGGGGATGCGGGCGCTGTCGTCCGGCAGCACCTCGCGGCCGCCTTCGTAACCCACGTCGCCCAGCAGCGCGAGGCCCGGCAGCGCGGCGACGTGCCAGGTCGCGCCGAGCTTGAGCGCCTTGTCCGGGATGTTGGGCGGGCGCGTGCCGTCGAGCTCGGACGACCCGGCCACCCGCACGCGCTGCCACATGGCGCTCGCCCGCAGCGTCACTGCGGCAAGGCGGGTCTGCGCCTCGGCCTCGACGCCGCGCGAGACGACATCGCCGTCGCGGGCGTGCACGAGGCGTTGCTGGGCGTCGCCGTCGTCGGCCACGTCGGTGTACTGCGGCCGGCGGACGTCGAATGCGTCCACGCTCCAGCTCTGCGGGCCGTGCGCGTGCTTCCAGCCGGCCTCCCACTGGCGGCTGCGGGTGGCGGGTTCGGCCTGGCCGGGATGCTCGTAGGTGGGCAGGTTAGGGGTGACGCTGCTCTCGACGCCCTGGCCCCAGCTCGCGTAGACCATGTCGGCCGGCGTCAGCTGGCGCGAGACCGACACCCACGGCGTGGTGAACGCCTGGTGGTAGTCCGTCGCGGAGGACATGTCGCCCGAGGTCGGGGTCGAGCCCCGGTGCAGCCACGCGTGGCGCAGGCCCAGCCACGCGGTCCAGTCGTGGCCGAGCGCGATCGCGTCGCGCACGTAGAGCTCCGTGCTGCGCTCGGTGCGGTCGTCCTGCGGCACGTCGGCCGCGGGATTGGCCGGCACCATCGTCAGTCCGTCGATCGTGCCGGTACCCGCGAGGTTGTACGCCTCGTCGTGGAAGCGCGCCGTGAAGCGCGAGGCCTGGGCCCCGACGGTCAGCGCATGCTGCAACGGCCCGGTCGAGAGCGTGCCCGCGATGGAGGCGTCCGCCACGCGCTGGGTGCGTCTCTCGCCGTCGCTGCGGAAGTCCCAGATCGTGTACCGCCCGTCGCTCGAGAACCGGTCGCACGGGTCGCAGCTCGAGCCGTCGGCGTTGTACAGGCCGTAGTCGAACGCCAGGTGGTCGTTGCTCACGAGCTGCTGCTGCAGCGCGTGCAGCTTGAGCTTCCAGTCGTCCGGCAGCGCCTGCGTGTAGCGCAGCGACATCGTGTTGCCCTGCGTCACGACCGGCAGCGACCACGGCTGGTCGTTGAGGTTCAGGCGCGGGTCGATCGAATGCGGATCGGGCACCACGTCGCCGAGCATGCTCACGCCCGGGACGCTCGGCTGCGACTGCAGGTTGTGCTCGAACTCGAACTCGAGCAGCTTGCCCGGGTCGATGCGCCAGTCGGTCGCGAGCGCGAGGACCTGGCGGTGCCCGCGCGCGTCGTGCACGTTCGGGTCGAGCCGCGCGGCCGAGACGTTCAGCCGCGCCCCGAATGCGCGGTCGGCGCCGAAGCGCTGGCTCAGGTCGACCGCCGCGCCGAAGGTGCCGTCCTGCGACCAGCCGAGCGAGGCGTCGCGCAGGTCGGCGTCGGGCCGCTTGACCACGAGGTTCACGAGGCCGCCGGGCGCGCTCGTGCCGGCCTGCATGCCGCTCAGGCCCTTCAGGATGTCCACGCCCGACTTGTTGTCCAGGGCCAGCACCGTCTCCGCGTTGATCGGCAGGCCGTCGCGCAGGAAGTTGTGCTGGTTGTCGACCTGGAAGCCGCGGATCGAGAACGTCGTCCAGTAGCCGACCGCGTTGTACGAGTCGGTCAGGCTCGCGTCCAGGCGCGTGAGGTCGGACAGCGAGGTCGCGCCGATGTCGGCGAGCGCGGAGGCGTCGATCGTCGTCGCCTGCAGGGGCGTGCGCGACAGCGGTTGCGCGAAGCCGGTGACGTCGGAGGCGTCGACGCCGCGACCGGTGACCTGCACGGTCTGGACGGCGTCCTGCGCGGCGGCGGTGCCGCAGGAGGCGGCGAGGGCGAGCGCCGCGGCCGCCGACAGCGGCGAGCGGGCGAACGAACGGGAACGGGACAAGCGGGCCATCGAGCTCTTTCGAAGCGATGGCAGGGAACGGTGTCGGGAGTCGAGAGCGCGAACGGCTTCGTGGTGCGACCGCTTCCCTGCGCGAGGATTACCTCAATCAGGTTCAAAGGGACTTTCTCAGTCGGGCGCTGCACGCGAGCGTGCGGCCCAACACCCCTAGCGAAGATGCGCGTCGCCCGCGGGCGGACGACGGCGCGGGCGTGATTATGGCAGCGTGGGCGGCAGGCTCCGCGTTTTCCCGCGGCCCGCGTGGCGCCGACGCGTCGTCAGACCCCCAGCAGGCGGTGCAGGCGCGGGCTGCTGGTCGTGTATTCGAGCGGGCCGTCGCTGCCCGGGCGCAGATGGCCGGCGACGCCCGCGGCGGCGAGCGTCGCCTCGTGGAAGCCGCACAGCACGAGCCGCTGCTTGCCGGGATAGTGCACGACGTCGCCGACCGCGAACAGCCCCGGCACGCTGGTCTGGAAGCGCGCCGTGTCGACCGTGACCTGGCGCCGCTCGAGCGCGAGGCCCCACTCGGCCAGCGGCCCGAGCTTGGGGCTCAGGCCCTGCAGCACGACGACCGTGTCGACGGGCAGCGGCGTCGTCGCGCCGGTCGCGTCGAGGATCTCGAGCGCGGCGAGCCGGCCGTCGGCGTGCGTCCGCAGTCCGGTTGGCTGTGCGGCGACGAAGGCCAGCGCGCCGGCCGCCTGCGCGTCGCGGAACGCGGCGACGGTCGCGTCGTCGGCATCGAAGACCTCGCGCCGGTGCATGAGCGTCACCTG
>DASVLN010000734.1:0-6179 GCA_036384855.1 Burkholderiaceae bacterium
GCCTTGTCGGGATCGCCGGCCTGCGTGCCGTGCATGCCGTCGGCGAAGGCGCGGCTTGCGCCGGCGGTCTCGCGGTAGGCCGCGATCTCGGGCATGCGCTTGAGCGACCCGCCGGCGAACGCGGTGCGGAAGGCGCCCGGCTCGACGATCAGCACTTTGATCCCGAAAGGCGCGACCTCCTGGGCCAGCGCCTCGGACAGTCCCTCGAGCGCGAACTTCGATGCCGAGTACGCGCCGAAGCCCGCGAACGAGAGGTTGCCGCCCATGCTGGAGACGTTGACGATCGCGCCCGAGCGCTGCTCGCGCAGGGCGGGCAGCGCGGCGCGGATGACGGCGACGGCGCCGAAGAAGTTGGTCTCCAGCTGCGCGCGCAGCTCGGGCTCGGGGGTTTCCTCGACCGCGCCGACGCTGCCGTAGCCGGCGTTGTTGACGACGACGTCGATGCGGCCAAAGCGGGCCACCGCGGCGTCCACGGCGGCCTGCGCGGCGCCCGGCCGGGTCACGTCCAGCGCGACGGCCAGCACGCGGTCGGGCGCGGACGCGGCCAGCGGCTCGAGCGCCGCCGGATTGCGGGCGGTGGCGACGACGTTGTCACCGCGCTCCAGCGCGTGCTTCGCGAAGGACAGGCCGAAGCCGGTCGAGGTCCCGGTGATGAACCAGGTCTTGGGGGCGTTGGCTTGGGGCATGGTGATCTCCTTGGGTGGGTTGTCGAGGATGGCGCGAGGTGTTCGGCGCGCTGGAAACCACTGTATTTGCCGCAATCCGTGAGATAAATGGGCGTGAATCGCATGGGTCATGCGATGGGGTGCATGAATGGATCGCGATCTCCTGGGTTTCCTTCCGGTCGTGGCGAGCGTCGCCAGGTACCGCAGCTTCGCGGCCGCCGCGGCGGCGCTCGACATGAGCGCCTCGGCCGTCAGCCATGCCGTCAAGGCGGCGGAGGACCGGCTCGGCGAGCCGCTGTTCGCGCGCACGACGCGCAGCGTGGCCCTGACCGAGGCCGGCGCGGCGTTCGTCGCGACGGTGTCGGCGGCGCTGGAGGACATCGGCGCGGCCGTCGAGGGCATGAACGCGGCGCGCGGCGAACTCTCGGGCGTGCTGCGCATCAACGCGCCGCGCGTGGCGACGTCGATGGCGCTCGCGCCGGTGCTGGCGGTGCTCGCGCGGCGCCATCCGCGCCTGGTCGTGGAGGTGCGCACCGAGGACGCGCTGGTCGACATCGTCGCCGCCGGCTTCGACGCCGGCGTGCGCCTGGGCGAGTCCATCGCGCAGGACATGGTGACCGTGCGCCTGACGCCGCCGTTCGAGGCGGTGCTCGTCGCCGCGCCGTCGTACCTGCAGGCGCGCGGCGAGCCGGCCGCCATCGCCGACCTGGCCGCGCACGACTGCATCGGCTTCCGCCTGCTGGCGTCCGGCAGCCTCTACGAGTGGGAACTCGCCGGCGACGACGGCCGCACGATCGCCGTGCGCACCACCGGCAGCGCCGTGATCACGGACGCCACCTTCGCGCGCGACCTGGCGCTCGCGGGCGTGGGCATCGCCTACATCTTCGAGCCGCTGGTGCGCGCGGACCTCGCCGCCGGCCGCCTGCGCCAGCTGTTGCCGCACACCGCGCTGCGCGAGGAGGGCCTGTTCCTCTACTTCCCTCGGCGGGCGGCGATGGCGCCGAAGCTGCGGGCGTTCATCGACGCGGCGCGGGAGCTTCTCGAGGCGGCGGCGCCCGCCTGCGCCCAGGCGGCCCGTCCGGCGGGAATGCGCTGACCCGCCGGGCGGCGGCGCCTCGGCTTCCGGGGCGGTCAGGCACCCGCGGAAGGCTCCAGTTCGAAGACCGCCATCGCGTCGGCGAGTTGACCGGCCTGCGCTTCGAGCGCGTCGGAGGCCGCGGCCGATTCCTCGACGAGCGCGGCGTTCTGCTGGGTCGCCTGGTCCAGCTCGTTGACGGCCTGGTTGACCTCGCCGATCCCGCGGCTCTGCTCGCTCGCGGAGGTGGCCACCTCGCGCAGCATGCCGCTGACGCGCTGCACCTCGGCGATGATGGCCGTCAGCGCGGCCTGCGTCTGGCGGGCTACCGCGACGCCGGCCTCGACCTGCTGCCCGGAGCGGGCGATCAGCGTCTTGATGTCGCCGGCCGCTTGCGCACTGCGCTTGGCGAGATGCCGCACCTCGGAGGCCACGACGGCGAACCCGCGCCCGTGCTCGCCGGCGCGCGCGGCTTCCACCGCGGCGTTGAGCGCCAGGATGTTGGTCTGGAACGCGATGCTGTCGATCAGGCCGGTGATGTCCGTCACCTGCCGCGAGCTGTCGACCAGCCTGCCCATGGTCTCCGCGAGCAGCGCCAGCGCGCGCTCGCCTTCGCCGGCGCGCTCGGCTGCCGTGGTCGCGATTCCCGCCGCCTGGGACGTCGACTCGGCCGCCATGCCCACCGCCTGGGTGAGCTGCTCGATCGCGCTGGCGGTGCGCTGCAGGTCGGCGGCGGTCTTCTCGGTGCGCTGCGACAGGTCGCGGTTGCCGCCGGAGATCTCCGCGGACGCCGCGCCCACCGCATTCACCGACTGCCGCGCGACCTGTACCGACCGGCGGATGTCCTTGAAGATCCCGAGCAGCCGGACGCCGGGGCGGCTGCGCACGGGAACCTCCAGCTGGGAGAAGTCGATCTTTCCGTGCTGGTGGGCGACGCCGTCCGTGATGCAGCGCAGTTCCTCCGAGAGCAGGGCGTCCTGGCGCATCGACGTCGACAGGAACAGGCCGAGGCCGGTGGAGGCGGCGATGTAGCTGATGTGATGCAGCGTGCCGAGGAAGTCCGGCGTCGCCTGGCAGTAGACGGGCCAGCCGAGGGCCTGGAGCCGGTCGAAGGCGAGGTGGTGCGCGGTGATGGCCACGGCGCCGACGACGAGCGGCGCCCAGTGGCGGTAGGCGAGCAGGAACGTGAGCGACGTGAAGACGGCGAAGTGATACTCCGCACGGCCGCCGCCGAGGTGGATGTTGAAGGCCACCTGCGCCATCAGCAGCACGGGCAGCAGGGCGCTGTTGGCCTGGCTGCCGCGTGCGGCGACGACGCACAGCGCGGCGGCGCCGGACAGCAGGAGGGTGCCCGCGCAGGCGAGCGCCAGGTGGCCGTACTGCCAGCCCAGCACCACGGACAGCCCGCTGCCCATCAGGCAGCCGGCCAGCATCATCAGGTCTCCGAAGCGTCGCAGGCGGGGCAGGCTCGGATCAAAGCGTTCGGGGGAGGGCATGGGTTCGGTCTCAACGGTTCGACAGGGGACACGAACTCGTTTCGGCCTGCGCAAGCCGCGCTTGATGGCGCCGCCGCCGCAGGTGCATGCCGGCTTGCGCTGGATCAAATCCGGCGGCGGCCCCGGCGCGGCGCAGGTGCGGTGCCCATCCCCGGAAAACGAAAAAGCCCCGCCGAAGCGGGGCCTTGTTCGGAGCGGACACGCGGCGCGAGGCCGCGCGGCATCACTTCTTGGCGGGAGCAGCGGCCTTGCCGCCCTTGCCCTTGGCCGGGGCGGCCGGCGCGGCAGCGGCGTCGGCGGCCGGGGCTTCCTCTTCGGCCTTCGGCTCGACGACCGAGACGACCACCGGGTTCTGCGTGCCGTGGCGGACGGCCTTGATGCCGGCCGGGAACTTCAGGTCGGACACGTGCAGCGACTTGCCCTTGACCAGGTCGCCCAGGTCGACCGAGATGAACTCGGGCAGCGCGGTGGCCAGGAACTCGATCTCCACTTCGTTGGCGACGTGGTTGACCAGGCACTTGTCGGTCTTGACGGCCGGCGAGTTCTCTTCGTTGGAGAAGTGCAGCGGCACCTTCTTGCGCAGGCGCGTCGTGGCGTCCACGCGCTGGAAGTCGATGTGCATGACGATCTGCTTCCAGGCGTGCATCTGGAAGTCGCGCAGCAGGACCTGCGAGGTCTTGCCGTTCAGCTCCATCTCCAGCACGGACGAGTGGAACGCTTCCTTCTTCAGCGCGAAGTACAGGGCGTTGTGATCGAGCTCGATCATCTGGGGCTCGCCGGCACCGTAGACGATGCCCGGCACCTTGCCGGAAATGCGCAGGCGGCGGCTCGCTCCGGTCCCCTGCAGGGTGCGCTCGAAAGCGGTGAACTTCATGGTCTTCTCCAGGTGTGGGCGCCCGCGACCAGGCCGCCCGTAGAAGGATCCCCCACCGCTGCTGTGCTCGAGGCACGCGGCCGGAGATCCGGGATGCGGGTCAGAAGTTGTTGTTCTGCTCCGCGAAAAGCGAGGTGACCGATTCGCCGTCCGAGATCCGGCGGATGGTCTCGGCGAACAGGAAGGCGACCGACAGCTGGCGGATCTTCTTGCACGCCTTGCCGGCGTCCGACAGCGGCAGCGTGTTGGTGATCACGACCTCGTCGAGCGCCGAGTTCTTGATGCGCTCCACGGCCGGGCCGGAGAACACGGGGTGCGTGCAGTACGCGAAGACGCTCTTGGCGCCGCGGTCCTTGAGCACCTCGGCGGCCTTCACGAGCGTGCCGGCGGTGTCGATCATGTCGTCCATGATCACGCAGTTGCGGCCGTCGATGTCGCCGATGACGTGCATGACTTCCGACACGTTGGCCTTCGGGCGGCGCTTGTCGATGATGGCCAGGTCGCAGCCGAGCTGCTTGGCCAGCGCGCGCGCGCGCACGACGCCGCCGACGTCCGGCGAGACCACCACGAGGTCGCGGTAGTTCTTCGACTTCACGTCGGTCAGCAGCACCGGCGAGGCGTAGATGTTGTCGACCGGGATGTCGAAGAAGCCCTGGATCTGGTCGGCGTGCAGGTCCATCGTGAGCAGTCGCTCGACGCCGACGGTCTGCAGCAGGTTGGCGACCACCTTGGCGCTGATGGGCACGCGCGTGGAGCGCGAGCGGCGATCCTGGCGCGCGTAGCCGAAGTAGGGGATCACGGCGGTGATGCGGCGCGCGCTGGCGCGCTTCAACGCATCGACCATGATCAGGAGCTCCATCAGGTTCTCGTTTGTCGGCGCCCCGGTGGACTGGACGACGAAGACGTCGCGCGCGCGGACGTTCTGGTGGATCTCGACGTCGCACTCGCCGTCCGAGAAGCGGCCGACCTTCGCCTTGCCGAGCTCGGTGCCGAGCTGGGTCGTGATCTCCTGTGCCAGCACAGGGTTCGCGTTGCCGGTGAACAGGACGGTGTTGAACAGCACGTCGGGAACTCCGTGGGAGGCAGGGCGCATGGAAAGCGTGCGACCGGCCACGAGGGGCCGGTCGGATGGGCCGGGACGCTCAGGTCAGGCGTCCGGCGGAATGGATTTGGCAGGGGAGGAAGGACTCGAACCCTCGCATGTCGGAATCAAAATCCGATGCCTTGACCAACTTGGCGACTCCCCTACACAGGACCCGGCCAGACGACCGTGCCCTCGAAACCTTCTCAGCTCGCCCAATCCCGCAACGGGTGCCTGGGCAGGCTGCGGCACATCCTTCCGATCCAACCGTCGGGCAGGTCGTCGAGACCGCCTTCGGGCACCGGATCGCCCGGCATGCCGACCGTTGCGAACACCGCGCTGCCCGATCCGGTCATCCGGCTGTTGCCGAACCGCGCATCCAGCCACTTCGCGACCTGCGCGATGGGTGGACAGAGCGCCTGGGCCACCGGCTGGAGGTCGTTGCGACCGAAGCCGTTGCCGTTCACCGAACCTTGCTGCGCATTCAACTGTGCAACAGAGCCCGCTAGTGTAGCAGGCTCGGTGTCGCGTGCCAAGCCCGGATGCGAAAAGATGAGGGCCGTGGCCAACGCTTCGGCCGGCTTGACCACGGCGTAGGTCCGCGGCGTCCAGTCGATCGGCGTCAGCCGCTCGCCGATGCCCTCGACGAAGGCGTTGTCGCCGCCGACGAAGAACGGCACGTCGGCGCCCAGCGGCGCGGCCAGCTCGAGCAGCCGCGCCCGCGGCCAGCCGAGTCCCCAGAGCCGGTTCAGGCCGAGCAGGACGGTCGCGGCATCCGAGCTGCCGCCGCCCATGCCGGCGCCCCAGGGCACCGCCTTCAGCACCGAGATGTCGGCGCCCAGCGTGCAGCCGCTGGCCTGCTGCAGGGCGCGCGCGGCGCGCAGGGCGAGGTCGTCGGGCGGCAGCGCGGGGCCGAGGTCGTGGCGCTGCAGCCGGCCGTCGGCGCGGCGCTCGAGGTGGATCGTGTCGGCCCAGTCGATCAGCACGA
>DASVLN010000735.1:0-3905 GCA_036384855.1 Burkholderiaceae bacterium
GAGCAGCAGGCTCATGTTGTGCAGGATGCGCTCGACGACCTTGTTCTCCCACACGGCGTCGAACTGGATCTGCTTGTCCAGCCAGCCCTCGAGCCACTCGGGGTCGGGCAGGCGGCTCTGGATGGTGTCGCGCGGGAACAGCTTGACGTTGACGTGCAGGTTGGTCGGATGCAGCGCCTGCGCGGTGCGGCGCGCGCTGGCCATCAGCACGCCGACCTTGGAGAACGCGGCCTTCGCCTCGTCGCCGAAGCGCATCAGCGCGCGCTTCATGTAGCGCAGGTAGGCGCCGCCGTGGCGGGCCTCGTCGCGGGCGAGCGTCTCGTAGATGTGCTTGATCACCGGCTCCGTGTGCCACTGCGCGGCCCGGCGGTACCAGTGGTTCAGCCGGATCTCCCCGCAGAAGTGCAGCATCAGCGTCTCGAGCGCGGGCGCGGGATCGAACTCGAAGCGCACGGCGTGCAGCTCCTCTTCCGTCGGCACGAGCTCGGGACGGAAGCGGCGCAGGTACTCCATCAGCACCAGCGAGTGCTTCTGCTCCTCGAAGAACCAGACGCTCATGAACGCCGAGAAGTCCGAGTCGTCGCGGTTGTCGCGCAGGAACATCTCGGTGGCCGGCAGCGCCGCCCACTCGGTGATGGCGTTCATCTTGATCGTCGTGGCCTGCTCGTCGGTCAGCAGGGACGGGTCGAAGGACTCCCAGGGGATGTCCTTGTCCATGTCCCAGCGGACGGCCTCGAGTTGTTTGAAGAGTTCGGGATACAGCATGCTGGCAAGGGCCTCCTGACCCGATTTTACGCGGCAGGCAAGCGTGTCGAAGCGGCGAAACGCGCAAGCATAACCGCCGGATTCCCGCAGGAAGTTCGGCAACCTGCAGACCCGGGGCCGGCCGGCGCCCCGCGCCTGACCGGAACCGCGGCGCGGCGGGTGCCGGCGAGCCCGTGCCAGGTGTACGAATCGCCGCGCCGCCCGGATGCCTTCGGCGAGCGGCCGCCAGGCCGCCGGGGGTGCGCCGCGCACGCGCCGTCGCGGCCGTGAATCCGTTTCCACGGTCGCGGCGTATCCATGCCACGCACGCAACGATCCTCGCGCGCCGGCGAGGCCCGCGGCGACCCGCCGGGGACTGCGACCGAGGCGCGGAAGTCGCCGTTCATCCCGCCAGGATGGGCGGCGAACAGGAAAAATTCACGAAAGAAGGCCCGCTCATGCCGATCTTCGCCCGGGACGATGCCGGGACGTCCGGAACCGTCGTCCAACCCGACAGCAAGCGCTCACCCGCAGTAACGCATGAAACGGACCCTGTGCGGCGCGGAACTTTCGGCGCAGAATCCCATCTCAACCTGGGTTCCGGTCGCGCATGGCCGGTTCCCCAGCAAGACTGGTTCCGTTTCATCGCTGCGCAGCTTCGTCGGGCAACCGGCGGAACGTCCCGAGCGCTTCTCCTCCTCCCTCCCTCCCTTGTTCGCTCAGGGGCGCTGCGCAGCGATATTTATCCCGGCCCGGCCGCGGTTCCGATGAAGCCGCGGCCCCGGCCCGCCCTTGACGGCCGTGCCCGCCTCGCCGCGGAGCGCGCACGATGAGCCGCCGCCGCATCGCCGTCGTGGGTGCGGGGATCTCCGGCCTGGGTGCCGCCTGGCGCCTCGCGCCGCACTGCGACGTCACCGTCTTCGAGGCGGAGCCCCGCCTCGGCGGCCATGCCCACACCGTGGACCTCGCCCTGCCCGGCCCGGACGGCGCGCCGGTCGTCCACGGCGTCGACACCGGCTTCCTCGTCTTCAACCGCCGCACCTACCCCCGGCTCGTCGCGCTGTTCGAGTCGCTGGGCATCGACTGCGCGGCGTCGGACATGTCGTTCTCGGTGCAGGCGCCGCGCGCCGGCTCGGGCCGCCTCGAATGGGCCGGCACCAACCTGAACGCCGTCTTCGCCGACCGCGCGAACCTGCTGCGCCCGAGCTTCCACGCGATGCTGCTGGACCTGCTGCGCTTCAACCGGCTCGCGACCGCGCTGGCGCAGGCGGGCGACGACCCCGCGCTCGGCCAGCCCCTGGGCGAGTTCCTCGCGGCCCACCGCTTCGGCGATGCCTTCCGCGACGGCTACCTGCTGCCGATGATCGGCTGCATCTGGTCGTGCCCGACGGCACAGATGCTGCGGTTCCCGGTCGGCACCCTGGTGCGCTTCTGCCACAACCACGGCCTGCTGCAGCTTCGCGAGCGCCCGCAGTGGTACACGGTGCGCGGCGGCTCGCGGCGCTACGTCGAGCGGCTGGCCGCGCGCGTCGGCCGCGTCCGCACCGGCACGCCGGTGCTGGGCGTCGCCCGCGATCCGGGCCTGCGCGCGACCCACGGCGGGCGCATCGCGCTGCGCACGGCGCACGGCACGGAGTCCTTCGACGAGGTCGTGCTCGCCTGCCACGCCCCGCAGGCGCTCGCGCTGCTGGACGACGCGAGCCTCGAGGAGCGCCAGGTGCTGGGCGCGATGTCGACCCAGGACAACGAGGCCGTCCTGCACACCGACGAGCGCCTGCTGCCCCGCCGCCGCGCCGCCTGGGCGGCCTGGAACTACGAGGCCGGAACCGCGGGCCCCGGCGACCATGGCGTCTGCCTGCACTACCTGATCAACCGCCTGCAGCCGCTGCCGTGGCGGCAGCCGGTGATCGTCTCGCTCAACCCGCTGCGCGCGCCGCGGCCCGAGACCGTGCTGGGCCGCTTCCGCTACGCGCACCCGGTGTTCGACCACGCCGCCGTCGCCGCGCAGGCGCGCCTGGGCGGGCTGCAGGGA
This sequence comes from Burkholderiaceae bacterium, assembly GCA_036384855.1. GTDB lineage: Bacteria > Pseudomonadota > Gammaproteobacteria > Burkholderiales > Burkholderiaceae_C > Scleromatobacter. Next base: position 2,777 of record DASVLN010000735.1, read on the forward strand.
CGCTCGCACGTCTGGTTCTGCGGCGCCTGGACGGGCCACGGCTTCCACGAGGACGGCCTGCGCTCCGGCCTGCTCGCCGCCGACCACCTGCTCGCGCGCCTGGCGCCGACGGTCGCGGGCGAACCGGCGGCGGCGGCGCTGGCGGAGGCGGCATGAGCCGTCGCCCGGCCGTTCCGAAGAGGGCTCGGGCCGGAGTCCGCAGGACGAAGGCTTCCTGGTCCGCTCGCCCGGCCGCTCCGAAGAGGGCTCGCGCCGGAGTCCGCAGGACGGAGGCTTCCTGGTTCGCTCGCTCGGCCGCTCCGAAGAGGGCTCGCGCCGCAGTGCACGGCCCGGAGGCTGCCTCGTGACGGCACCGGCAGGCGCCCGGATCGCGTTTGGCGAGGTGCGCCATCGCCGGCTCGCGCCGGTCGAGCACGCCTTTGCCTATCCGACCTGCTTCCTGCTGCTGCCGATGCGCCGCCTGCGGGGACGCGCCGACCCCGTGCTCGCCCGCAACCGGCGCGCCGCCTTCGGCTTCCGCGACGCCGACCACGGCGACGGCGGCCCGGACGCGCTGGCCTGGTTCGAGCGCCTGCTCGCGCGCGCGGGCGTGCGCGATGCCGACGGCGAGGTCTGGCTCCATTGCCTGCCGCGCATGCTCGGCTTCGCCTTCAAGCCGGTGAGCTTCTGGTACGCGCACCGCGCGGACGGCTCGCTCGCCGCGGTCGTCGCCGAGGTCAACAACACCTTCGGCGAGCGTCACTGCTACCTGCTCGAGGGCGACGACCTGGCCTTCGGCCGCACGCAACGCGCGCGCAAGGTCTTCCACGTGTCGCCGTTCTGCGAGACGCGGGGCGAGTACGCCTTCCGCTTCATGCGCACCGACCTCGGCCCTGGCGACGGCCGCGGGCGCGCGACGGTGCGCGTCGAGCTGCATGTCGACGGCTCGCCGCTGATCGTCACCAGCGTCTGCGGGCACGTGGAGCCGCTGACGCCCGGCGCGGTGCGGCGGGCGCTGTGGTCGCTGCCCGCGATGACGGCCACGATCGTCGCCCGCATCCACTGGCAGGCGCTGCGGCTGTGGCTGCGGCGCGTGCCCTTCCTGTCCAAGCCCGCGCCGCCGGCGACCGGCCTGACGCGCGGGACGGCC
>DASVLN010000736.1:0-8856 GCA_036384855.1 Burkholderiaceae bacterium
CGGGCCGCCCAGCAGCAGCTCCGCGGGCGCGCTGCGGAAGACGACCCAGTCGGCATCGGGCACCCCGGCGAACGCCACGATGTCGTCGCCCAGGCGCGCGGACGAGCCCTGCGGGTCGATCGGCGCGCCTTGCGCCCGCCACGCCGCGACCACGCGCTCGAAGCGCGGGTCGGCGGCCAGGGGATGCAGCACGCGCCCGCCGTCGGGATGCGAGATCACCAGCCCGCCCGCGTCGGTCACGACCGTGGTGACCGGATCGTGGCCGCCGCTGGACGGCCGCGTGAGGTCGTCCACCAGCTGGTTGGTCGACAGCCGCGTGCCGCACACGAGGATCGCCCGCACCGTGCCGTCGCGGTCGGTCACGGGCATCGTGATGACGAACATCGAGACGCCGTCCGTGCGGCTGACGCCCGGTTGCGAGACGACCGAGCGCCGCTCGGCCAGCGTGCGGCGGACGTAGTTGCGGTCGGAGGCGTCGATCGCGATCGGCCGGATGCCCCTCGAGTCCGCCACCGCGACCAGGCGCCCCTGCGCCGACGCGATGAAGACGCTGTCGAACAGGCTGCGCAGCACGCCCTGGCCGGCGAGGTAGCGGGTCAGGGCGGCGGGGTCGTCGAGGCGGTCGGCCGGCACGCCGCGCGCGGCCTGGCGCAGCGCGGTCTGCAGCGAGACCAGCTTGGTGGACAGCACGACCGCGATGCGCTCGGCGTTGGCGAGCTCGGCGTCGAGCACCGCGCGCTGGCTGCGCCGCTCCATCGCGTGCAGCACCAGCACGAGCGTCAGCGCGACGCTCGCGGCGATCAGCACCACGCCCGCGAGCGCCAGGCGCGCCTTGAGCGAGCCGGCGATGTAGCGCAACCGCCGCAGCATGCAACCGCCGGCGGGATCCTCAGTCGAGCGCCATCATGCGGCGCCGCTTCTGGGTCTGGTCGATGTACTTCTGCAGCGCGCGCTCGGCGCCGCCGTCGACGCCCACGATGCCGCAGCCCAGGCGCACCGAGCCGTTCTCGGCGCCCGTGGAGGTGACGTGGTGCAGCACGAGCGCGCAGTCGACGCGGGTCTCGGCGTCGAGCGCAAGGCGCACGCCGCGCACGGTCATGCCCGGCTGCAGCGGCGGCACGTCGGCCGGCACCAGCAGCGCGCAGCCGCCGACGCTCACGTCGAGGACGCGCAGCGAGACGCCCATCTCCGGGATGCCCGGGTGGCGGAAGCTCGCGGTCGGCGCCGTGCGCTCGATCGTGCGCACGCGGTAGGAGTTGCGGCGCTGGAAGCGGAACAGCTCGCGCGGCAGGCGCGCCTGCAGCACGCTGGTGCGCGCGCCCTGCACCAGCACGAGATCCTGGACGTCGAACTGCACCTTGATCTTGTCGAGGTAGGCGACGGCCGCGCACTCGTCGGCCTCGACGATGTCGTGCACGGCGTGCGCCATCGTGTCGGCGGTGAACGAGATGCGGCCCGCGTTCGGGTCGACCGTCCACAGCGTCGTGGTGTAGGCGCTGCCGTCGGACGCGCTGAGGTTCAGCGGCACGACCTGGTCCATCAGCGCCTTCAGCAGCGCGCGGATCTCCCCGGCGTCGACGACGCGGAAATCGGCGAGGAGCTCGTCGGAGCCCATCGCGTCGAGGGGAGCGGGTCGGGTGTCTTCGAACATCGCGGTGGTCTTCGTTGTCGTCCCTTGTCGAGGGCCGGGGCCGGGGGGCCGGCCGCGGCCGGCGATCGTCAATGCAGGACCGCGGGACGGCCGCCCAGCATCTGGTCGAGATCCTCGAGCCAGGGCTCGGCGAGGTGGCGGATCTCCGCGTCGTTCAGGAGGATGCGCTGCATGATGCGCGACTTCTCCTTGGCCTCGGCCTGTTGCAGCTTGCTGGTCTGCGCGGCGTTCTTCAGCTGCGCGATGAGCACCGCGCAGGCACCCTCCAGCTTCACCACCGTGTCCCAGTTGCCGGCGCGGGCGGCCTCGAGCATCTCGGCGCTGGCCTTCTCGATCGCCTCATAGTAATTGAGCAGCGTGGTACTCATGATGTTGTCCGTGATGGGAGTGCCCGAAATATTCGAAATGTTCACAGATTGCCCGCTTCGACCTGCGGCCCGATGCTGATCCAGGCTTCGCGCAGGGGGTTGATCAGGCGCACGCATTCGTCCAGGGCGGACTCGTCGTTGCGCAGGTTGGCGACGGTCAGGCGCAGCGCCACGTAGGCGTAGAGCGCCGACAGATCCGCGGCCAGCTTGCCACCTTCCTGCATGTTGAGGCCGGCCTTCAGGCCTTCCTCCACGATCCGCGCGGCCCGGCCGATGGCCTTGCCCTTCGCCTCGATGCGGCCTTCGCGCATCGCGCCGCGCGCGAGCGTCACCGAGTCGATGAAGCCGTTGAACAGCAACGTGATGAGATGGTGCGCCGAGGCGGAGTTGACGCTGGTCTCCGCGCCGATCCGCGCGTACGCCTGGGCGAAGCCCTGGGCGCGACCGAAGGTGGAGGGAGCGTAGGCAGAGGTGAACATGGTATCGAGCTGGGATCCGTGATCCGTCTGAGTGTTCGTCTTGACTTGTTATCGGGCGTCCGCGGCCGGGTCTTGAACGACGAACTGTCCGTTTTCCGCCGCCTTAGCCGCCTCCAGTCGGCGCGGGCCGCGTCAGGCCTTCTGCATCATCGTGATCTGCTGCGTGACGTAGCTCGAGAGCGCGTTCATCTTCGACATCGTGGTGTCGAGCGCCTGGTACTGCGCCGTCAGGCGGGCCTGCGTCGCGTCCAGGTGGGTCTGCATGTCGTCCTGCTGCTTCTGGTTGTAGGTCAGCTCCGTGCGCATGCCCGCGACGTGCGTGGAGAGCGCGCCGTCCGGCGCCTGCACCGCGTCGACCAGGTTCGAGAAGCGCACCGCGATGCCCGTGTTCGCGTCGTTCGTGCCCTGGGTCGCGAACAGCTTCTTGAGCTCCGCCGGCTTCTGCAGCGCCGCGGTGAGCTTGCTGGAGTTCACCTGCAGCGAGCCGTCCGTCTGCACCGCCACGCCGATGTCCGACAGGCGCGCGAACACCGACGAGGTGGTGGACGTCGTGTTGATGATCGCGCGCAGCTGGTTCTGGAAGCCGACGATCGTCGCGTCGCCCTGCAGCGGGCTGTCCTTGCGCGCGGTGCCGGCGGCCGGCGCCGTGCCGATGTCGTACTTGGTGTCCTGGTAGATCATGTTGTTCAACGACGAGTACGCCGTCGCGAAGTCGGTGATCGCCTTCTGCATGGAGGCCGTGTCGATCGACACCGAGACGTCCACCGGCGTCGCGCTGACCTTGTTGAGCGTCAGGTTCAGGCCGTCGGAAATGTTGGTCAGCGTGTTCGACGCGGAGACCACCGAGATGCCGTTGACGGTCGCGAGCGCGTTGGCCGCGCTCTGGTTGAGCGTCATGCCGCCGGTGCCGCCCGCGCTCGGGTCGTAGGCGAGCGCGGCCAGGCCCTGGCTCGGGTCGGCGGCCGGCGTGTCCTCGGTCGTCGAGATCTTGAAGCCGGCGGCGGCGCCGGTGGCGGTCGAGCGCAGCGACAGCCGGGCGCCCGTGGCGTCGGTGATGATGGTCGCGTTCACGCCGGCGTTGGCGGCGTTGATCTTGTCGCGGATCGCGGCGAGCGAGGTCTCGCCCGCGCCGATGCTGATCGTCAGCGGACCGGAGCTCGCGGCCGCGAAGGTCGGCGAAGCGCCGCCGGTGCCGGCGGTCCAGGTGCCGAGCTGGATCGTGATCGACCCGGTGTCCAGCGTCGAGGTCGTGGACGCGAGCGGCGTGCCCGTGCTCACCGTCTGTCCCTGCGCGAGCTGCTGCACGCTGACCTGGTAGTCGCCGGCCACCGCGTTGCCGCTGGAGGTGTCGGCCGTCACGACGGTCGGATCCGCGGAGCTGGACGTCGTCTGCGACCACAGGCCGGGCGAGGCGAGCGCCTGCGCCTTGTCGCCGAGCGCCGAGGCGAGGCTCTGGATCTGGCCGACCGCGGAGATCTCCGTGTTGATCGTCGAGGCCTTGTTCTGCAGCAGCGTGAGCGGCTGGCTCTCGACGGCCATCAGCGAGGAGATGATGCCGTTGACGTCCAGGCCGCTGCCGATGCCGGCGGAACTGATGGAGCCGGTGGAGCTGATGGAGCTGGTCGTCATGGTCTTTCCGGGCGGTTCTTGAGCGGTCTATCGGCAGCCCGGCGCCGGGCTTGAGCGAATCCTGGCGGCCGGGCGCGCGCCGTTCGAGCGACAAGCCGCCGGCGCGCGAGGCTGCAAATGCGGCGGCGCGCTGCGGCTGCCGGCGGGAAGCAGGGCTTTCCCGGGGGCAGTCGCAGCGCGCCGATGGGGGACGACGGACGTCCGGGGGACGGCGGCGAGGCGCGCGCGCCTCGCCGGTCGTCAGCCCTGGAGCAGCTTGAGCACCTGCTGCGGCATCTGGTTGGCCTGCGCCACCATCGCCGTGCCGGCCTGCTGCAGCACCTGGGCGCGGCTCATGTTGGCCGTTTCCGCCGCGAAGTCGGCATCCATGATGCGCGAGCGGGCGGCCGACTGGTTCTCGACCGAGGTCTGCAGGTTGGTGATGATCGCGTCGAAGCGGCTCTGGGTGGCGCCGAAGGTCGCGCGGGTGTCGTTGACGCCGTCGATCGCGGCGTCGATGTTGTTGATGACGGCACCGATCGCGGTCGCGTCGGCGGAGGCGTCGATGACGGCGGTCGAGGCGGTGATCGTCGTGATCGTCGTGTCCTGCGTCATGTTGGACGTCGTCACCGAGATCGTGTCGTCGGCCGTCGTGTTCGCCCCGATCTGGAAGGTCAGCGAGGTCGCGTCGGAGCCGAGGATGTGCTTGCCGTTGAAGGTCGTGCCGCCCAGCACCCGCGTGATTTCCGCCTGCAGCTGCGAGAACTCCTTGTTCAGCGAGTCCTTGTCCGACGAGCTGTTGGTCGAGTTGCGGGCCTGCACCGCCAGCTCGCGCATGCGCTGCAGCGAGTTGCTCACCTGCGCCAGCGCGCCTTCGGCCGTCTGCGCCATCGAGATGCCGTCGTTGGCGTTGCGCACCGCGACGTTCATGCCGCGCACCTGGGAGTTCATGCGCTCCGCGATCGCGAGGCCGGCGGCGTCGTCCTTCGCGGAGTTCACGCGCAGGCCCGACGACAGGCGCTGCATCGACGTGGCGAGCGAGCCTTGCGAGGCGTTGAGGTTTCGCTGCGCGTTCAGCGAAGCGATGTTGGTGTTGATGGTCATTGGCATGGCATTACTCCAGGACTGAAGGCACAACCGGCGAAAGTGCCGGAACTCAGTTCGATGCGAAGCTGTCAGGTTGGCCCCACGGCCGCGCACCTCCAAGCCCGGTACTTGGTCACCACGGTGGCCGGCGTCGTCGCCTGCGCCCGCTAGTGCTTCCGGACCGCGTCCCTTCCCGGTCTTGCGGTCGGGAGGAGACGTTGATCGGATTGTGCGGAGACTTGAGGGCCGCCAAATCGCGGATATGCGCCGCCAAGCCGGTTCAATTCCCGCCTGTCCGGCTGCCCGTCCCGGGCGCCGGCCGGAAATGGAAAGACCCCGCCGGTTCGCACCGGGCGGGGTCGTCTGGAGTGCCTGGGGAAGGCGGCCTGCCGGCCGCCGGCGCCGTCAGCGCAGGAGCGTCAGCACCTGCTGCGGCTGCTGGTTGGCCTGGGCGATCATCGCCGTGCCGGCCTGCTGCAGCACCTGGGCGCGGCTCATGTTCGCGGTTTCCGACGCGAAGTCGGCGTCCATGATGCGGCTGCGGGCGGCCGACTGGTTCTCGACGGAGCTCTGCAGGTTCGAGATGATCGAGTCGAAGCGGCTCTCCGAGGCACCGAAGGTGGCGCGCACGTCGTTGACGTCGTCGATGGCCTTGTCGATGTTGTCGATGACCGTGCCGATCGCGCTGGCGTCGGCCGAGGAGTCGATGACCGCCGAGGAGCCGGTCACCGCGGTGATCTTGCTGTCCTGGGTCATGTCGGTCGTCGTGATCGACACCGTGTCGTTGCTCGTCGTGTTGGCGCCGACCTGGAAGTCCATCTTGGTCGCATCGGCGCCCAGCATGGCCTTGCCGTTGAAGGTCGTGCCGCCGAGCACGCGGTTGATTTCCGCCTGGAGCTGCGAGAACTCCTTGTTCAGCGAATCCTTGTCCGACGAGCTGTTGGTCGAGTTGCGCGCCTGCACCGCGAGCTCGCGCATGCGCTGCAGCGAGTTGCCCACCTGGGCCAGCGCGCCGTCGGCGGTCTGGGCCAGCGAGATGCCGTCGTTGGAGTTGCGGATCGCGACGTTCATGCCGCGCACCTGCGAGTTCATGCGCTCGGCGATGGCCAGGCCGGCGGCGTCGTCCTTGGCCGAGTTGATGCGCAGGCCCGAGGACAGGCGCTGCATCGAGGTCGACAGCGAGGACTGCGATGCGGCGAGGTTGCGTTGCGCGTCCAGCGAGGCGATGTTGGTGTTGATCGAGAGAGTCATGATGTTTCCAATGCAAGAAGACGAAGAATTACGAAGAGCGTCTCCGGGAAGAGCACCGGCGAATTCCTTCACCAGGCGCCAGGTGCTCCTTCGAGCCGGACGGCGCCCTGCGCACCGACTGACCCTTGGTCACTCACCGGACCCAAGCTCGATTTCGTGAGCCTGTTGGTTTGGATATCGGGGGAGCCCCGAGAAACCTTTAGGCCTTTTTTGACCGACGCCCCCGGCGATGCTTGCTCGCCGGGGGTGCCAGGTTGTCGTCCCGATTCCGGGAAACTGAAACTCGTCTTCGTCTTCGTCTTCGTCTGGAAACCGGACTCTCACGTTCAGGATCTTCGTTCTCGTCCGCCCTTGGCAGGGATCGGGCCGACGGTTCGTCCGAACGTCTCGCGACGTCTTCCCGGTCAGGCGGTCAGCCCCGCGTCGGCGGCGGGGCTGCCGCCGGGATCAGCGCAGCAGGGTCAGCACCTGCTGGGGCAGCTGGTTCGCCTGCGCGACCATCGCCGTGCCGGCCTGCTGCAGCACCTGGGCGCGGCTCATGTTCGCGGTTTCCGCGGCGAAGTCGGCGTCCATGATGCGGCTCTCGGCGGCCGACTGGTTCTCGGTGCTCGACTGCAGGTTCGAGATGATGGAGTCGAAGCGGCTCTCCGAGGCACCGAAGGTGGCGCGCACGTCGTTGACGTCGTCGATGGCCTTGTCGATGTTGTCGATCACGGTGCCGATGGCGCTCGCGTCGGCCGTGTGGTCGATGACCGCCGAGGAGCCGGTCACCGCGGTGATCTTGCTGTCCTTGGTCATGTCGGTCGTCGTGATCGAGACCGTGTCGTTGCTGGTCGTGTTGGCGCCGACCTGGAAGTCCATCTTGGTCGCGTCCGAGCCGAGCATCGCCTTGCCGTTGAAGGTCGTGCCGCCGAGCACGCGGGTGATTTCCTGCTGCAGCTGCGAGAACTCCTTGTTCAGCGAGTCCTTGTCGGACGTGTTGTTGGTCGAGTTGCGGGCCTGCACGGCGAGTTCACGCATGCGCTGCAGCGAGTCGCCCACCTGCGCCAGCGCGCCGTCCGCGGTCTGGGACAGCGAGATGCCGTCGTTGGAGTTGCGGATCGCGACGTTCATGCCGCGCACCTGCGCCTGCATGCGCTGGGCGATCGCCAGGCCGGCGGCGTCGTCCTTGGCCGAGTTGATGCGCAGGCCCGAGGACAGGCGCTGCATCGAGGTGGCCAGCGACGACTGCGACGTCGACAGGTTGCGTTGGGCGTCCAGCGACGCGATGTTGGTGTTGATCGAGAGGGTCATGCTTCACTCCTGTGGAGACAAAATCCGGGTAACCCCGGAGGTTTCGCCCCAGAGTCGAAAACGGGTGGGGCCGTGAGAAGGTTTTCGAGCCTCGATCCGATTACTTGAGGGCTTTTTTCAGCCCTTTTCTCGCGATCGAGCGCGGGCGATCCGGCGCAGGCGTCGTCAGGTGCGGTCCATTGCCCGGCCGTGACGGCGGCTCCGCGCGCCAAGCCGAAGCGCCGCAGGCCCGTCGCTCGGCCGGTTGGCGGAACTGGGCGGGGGAACGCCCGGTTATCCGACCGTCGGGAACGCGCTGCCTTCCTAGACTGGTCCGATCATGCAGAACCTCTCGTCCCCGGACCGCCAGCCCCGGCGCTCGCCCGGCGCCCGGCGCGCCGAAAGCCACCGCCAGGCCGGCCTGAAGGCGCAGCGCACGCAGGCCTGGGGCCTGGCCGAGCGCGAGTTCCAGCGCGCCGCCGACCTCGCGCCCGAGGACGCGCTGATGTGGCTGAACCTCGCGCGCACGCGCGTGCAGCTGGGCAAGCACGTGTCCGGGCTCGAGGCGGCCCGGCGCGCCGTCGAGCTCGACCGCGCCGACCCGGTGGCCTGCCGCATGGCCGCCGACCTGCTCCTGCAGATGTCGCGCCCCGCCGAGGCGCTCGCGATCCTGGAGGGCCTCGCCCCCGAGGCGCCGCGTGACCACGACTTCCACAATTCCCATGGCAACGCGCTGTTCCAGTGCAAGAAGCCGCGCGAGGCCGTCGACGCGTTCTTCAAGGCGCTCGCGCTGAAGGTCGACGCCGCGATCGTCCACTACCGGCTCGGCCTGTGCTTCATGGACATGGCGATGGCGCTGGAGGCCGCGGAATGCTTCCGCACGGCGATCTCGCTGGACGACGGCGCCGTGCGCGCGCTCGCGCTGAGCCTGATCGTCCACGAGAGCCGGCAGGCGTGCGACTGGTCGCGCATCGACGACGACACCCGCGCGCTGCTGGACGCCGTCGAGGGCGAGGACGCCGAGGTCGGCCGGCTGCTGTCGCCGTTCGCGCTGCTGGCCATCGACGCCACGCCCGCCCAGCAGCGGCGCATGGGCGCGCGCCGCCTCGCCGGCCTGACGCGTCGCGTCGTGCCGCTGCCG
>DASVLN010000737.1:0-2743 GCA_036384855.1 Burkholderiaceae bacterium
CGGCCGCGCCGAAGCGCGTGGCCGCGATGCCGGCGACCTCGCGCAGCACCTCGCTCGCGTCGGCCAGCCCGCTGCGCGCGCCGCGCGGCAGGTCGACCTGCGACAGGTCGCCCGTGACCACGGCCTTCGTGCCGAAGCCGATGCGCGTGAGGAACATCTTCATCTGCTCCGGCGTCGTGTTCTGCGCCTCGTCTAGGATGACGAATGCATGGTTGAGGGTGCGCCCGCGCATGAAGGCGAGCGGCGCGATCTCGATGGCGCCGCGCTCGAAGGCCTTGCTGACGCGCTCGAAGCCCATGAGGTCGTAGAGCGCGTCGTACAGCGGGCGCAGGTAGGGGTCGACCTTCTGCGACAGGTCGCCCGGCAGGAAGCCCAGGCGCTCGCCGGCCTCGACGGCGGGCCGCGTCAGCACGATGCGCTGGACGCTGCTGCGCTCCAGGGCGTCGACCGCGCAGGCCACCGCGAGGAAGGTCTTGCCGGTGCCGGCCGGGCCGACGCCGATCGTGATGTCGTGCGACAGGATCTGCCGCAGGTACTGCACCTGGTTGGGCGTGCGGCCGATCAGGTTGGCGCGGCGCGTGTGCAGCACGATCTCGCCGCCGGCGGCGACCTCCTCGGGCGGCACCGGCTTCGCGTGTCCCTGGATCACGTCGCGCTGCGCGTCGTGCAGCATCAGCTGCAGCTGCTCCTCGTCGATGGCGCGGCCGCTGCGCTCGTACAGCGCCTCGATCAACGCCATCGCGCGGGCCGACTGCAGCTTGCCGCCCTCGACGCGGAAATGCTCATGGCGGCGCGTGACGACGACGTTGAGCCCCTGCTCGATCGCGCGCAGGTTCTCGTCGAGCGCGCCGCACAGGTGGGCGAGGCGCTCGTTGTCGAGGGGGGAGAACGTGTGGCGGACGATCAAGGCGGTGCGGCGGTTGCGACGACGGGAAGTCGCGCATTGTCCGCCAGCGCGGCGATCCGTGCCGGCCCTGCGCCGGCGCGCCCGATAATCGCGCGCATGATCGGTCGTCTCACGGGCATCGTCGCGGAAAAGTCGCCCCCGCTTGTGCTGCTGGACGTGCAGGGCGTCGGCTACGAGGTCGACGTGCCCATGAGCACCTTCTGCAACCTGCCGGCGCTGGGCGAGCGCACGACGCTGCACACGCACCTGGTCGTGCGCGAGGACGCGCACCAGCTGTTCGCCTTCCTGACCGAGGAGGAGCGCGCGACCTTCCGCCTGCTGATCAGGATCTCGGGCATCGGGCCGCGGACGGCGCTGGCGATCCTGTCGGGGCTGTCGGTGCAGGATCTCGCGGGGGCCGTCTCGCGCCAGGAGGGTGGCCGGCTGCAGAAGGTGCCCGGCATCGGCAAGAAGACCGCCGACCGCCTGCTGCTGGAGCTGAAGGGCAAGCTCGGCCCGGACCTCGGCGCCGGCCCCATCGCCGTGGCGAGCGACGCCCAGGGCGACATCGTGCAGGCGCTGATCGCCCTCGGCTACAACGAGAAGGAAGCGGCGCTCGCGATCAAGGGCCTGCCCAAGGACGTCGGCGTGAGCGACGGCATCAAGCTGGCGATGAAAGCGCTGTCCTGAACGCCGCATGAAGCCTCGCGCGAGCGATAATCACTGAATGTCCATACAGACCGACGATTTCGCCCCCGCCGGCTCCGGCCGCCCGGCGCGCGTCGTCGCGGCCGGGCCCGCCTCGCCCAACGAGGAGGCCCTGGAGCGCGCGCTGCGCCCGAAGCGGCTCGACGACTACGTCGGCCAGGCGAAGGCGCGCGAGCAGCTGGACATCTTCATCGGCGCGGCCCGCAAGCGCGCGGAGGCACTCGACCACGTGCTGTTGTTCGGCCCGCCGGGGCTGGGCAAGACCACGCTGAGCCACATCATCGCCGCGGAGCTGGGCGTGAACCTGCGCCAGACCTCGGGGCCGGTGCTGGAAAAGCCGAAGGACCTCGCCGCCATCCTCACCGGGCTGGAGCGCAACGACGTGCTCTTCATCGACGAGATCCACCGCCTGTCGCCGGTCGTCGAGGAAATCCTGTATCCCGCGCTGGAGGACTTCCAGATCGACATCATGATCGGCGACGGCCCGGCCGCGCGCTCGATCAAGCTCGACCTGCAGCCGTTCACGCTCGTCGGCGCCACCACCCGGGCGGGCATGCTGACCAATCCGTTGCGCGACCGCTTCGGCATCGTCGCGCGCCTGGAGTTCTACGACGCGAGCGAGCTCGCGCGCATCGTCCGCCGCTCCGCCGGCCTGCTGAACGCGCCGATCGACGACGCCGGGGCGCTGGAGATCGCCCGCCGCTCGCGCGGGACGCCGCGCATCGCCAACCGCCTGCTGCGCCGCGTGCGCGACTATGCCGATGTGAAGGCGGAGGGCCGCATCAGCGCCGAGGTCGCCGACAAGGCGCTCGCGATGCTGGACGTCGACCCGCAGGGCTTCGACGTGATGGACCGCAAGCTGCTCGAGGCCATCGTCCACCGCTTCGACGGCGGCCCGGTCGGCCTGGACAACGTCGCCGCCGCGATCGGCGAGGAGTCCGGCACGATCGAGGACGTCATCGAGCCCTACCTGATCCAGCAGGGCTACCTGCAGCGCACGCCGCGCGGCCGCATCGCGACGCTGGCGGCCTACCGCCACCTCGACCTCGCGCCGCCGCCGCGGGCGGGCGCGGACCTGTTCGGCGCGATGCCGCCCGAGGCGAGCTGAGGCGTCGCGTTCAGGCGCCGACCGGGTCTGCGGCCACGTGC
>DASVLN010000738.1:0-3579 GCA_036384855.1 Burkholderiaceae bacterium
GCCCGCCTGCGCGCCCGCGCGGCGCGCGGCGCGTGGCCGTCCTCGCCGGCCGCGCCCGACGACGGGCCGCCCGAGCTGATCAGCGACTACGGCGCGACCGACCCGGCCGAATTCTTCGCCGTCGTGACCGAAGTCTTCTACGAGCAGCCCGCCGCCCTCGCCGTGCGCCATCCCGCGCTGTTCGAGGTGCTGCGCGGCTACTACCGCGTCGACCCGCGCGAATGGCACTGAGGGGTCGCCGCGGCCGTCGAGCGGCGGCCGCGCAACGCTGCGTTCGAATCGTTTGAGCCCTCGCCGGGCCCCGCGGGCGCAGACTTCTCCTCACGGACACGACGTCCATCGCCAACCACCAGGAGAGACCCGATGCTCACGCTCCGCAAGGCCAGCGACCGCGGCCACGCCGACCACGGCTGGCTCAGCAGCCACCACAGCTTCTCGTTCGCCGACTACCACGACCCGGCGCACATGGGCTTCGGCAACCTGCGCGTCCTCAACGACGACACGGTCGCGCCGGGCACCGGCTTCGGCACGCACGGCCACCGCGACATGGAGATCGTCAGCTACGTCCTCGACGGCGCGCTCGCGCATGCCGACAGCATGGGCAACGGCCAGCCGGGCGGCGCCCACGCCGGCGTGATCGTCCCGGGCGACGTCCAGCGCATGACCGCCGGCACCGGCGTGCGCCACAGCGAGTTCAACCACTCGAAGACGCAGCCGACGCATTTCCTGCAGATCTGGCTGCTGCCCGAGCGCCTCGGCCTCGCCCCCGGCTACGAGCAGGTGAACGTGCCGGCGGCGTCCAAGCGCGGGCGGCTCGCGCTGATCGCCGCGCCGCAGGCCGCGCCCGGCGCGGTGCGCCTGAACGCGGACGCGCGCATCCTCGCGGGCCTGTTCGACGGCGACGAACGCCAGTCGCTGCCGCTGCCCGCGGGTCGATTGGCGTACGTGCACGTCGCCCGCGGGGCTCTGCGCGTCAACGGGCAGGCGCTCGAGGCCGGCGACGCGCTGAAGGTGCGCGACGAGGCCGAGCTCGTGCTCGAGGACGGTCGCGGCGCCGAGGTGCTGGTGTTCGACCTCGCGCCCTGACGCCGGCGCGGCCCCGCGCGCGTGACCAGTGCGCAGGGCCGCGGATTCGCGGCGGGCGAAGCCCGTCTTGCGATCCCGACCGCTGGCACGGTGCCGGCGCACTGGACGAGAATCGCCCTTTGGCCTTTCGCCGTCCCACGCCGACCCACGCCGCCATGTCCGACACCGCCCCGCGCCGCCACGCCCCCACCACGCGCCTGCTGCACGCCGACCGCCTCGCCGGCGTCGAGGCCGGCGCCACCCACAAGCCGCTGCACGTCTCGGCCGCATTCAACTACCCGAGCGCGCGCGACCTGTGCGAGGTCTTCCAGGGCAACCAGCCCGGCCACGTCTACGCGCGCCAGGGCAATCCGACGGTGCAGGCGCTCGAGGCCAAGGTCGCGATGCTCGAGGACGCCAAGGGCTGCGCCGCCTTCGCCACCGGCATGGCGGCGGTCGCGGCCGTCTTCCTCGCGCTGCTGCGCTCGGGCGACCATGTCGTGTGCACGCGCTTCCTGTTCGGCAACACCAACAGCCTGATGCAGACGCTGCAGGGGCTGGGCGTCGCGGTGACTTTCGTCGACGCGACCGATGCCGCCAACGTGCGCGCCGCGCTGACGCCGGCCACGCGCCTGGTGTTCGTCGAGACGATCGCCAACCCGGTCACCCAGGTCGCCGACCTGGCCGCGGTCGGCGACGCCTGCCGCGAGGCGGGTGTCCTGTACGTCGTCGACGGCACGCTCACCACGCCGATCCTGCTGCGGGGCCGCGACGTCGGCGCCGGGCTGGTCGTGCACTCGCTGAGCAAGAGCATCGGCGGCCACGGCAACGCGCTCGGCGGCGCGGTGGTCGACACCGGTCTTTTCGACTGGGCGGCGTACGCGAACATCCTGCCCGCGTACAGGAAGGGCGCGTCCGAGAAGTGGGGCCTGCTGCAGGTGCGCAAGAAGGGCCTGCGCGACATGGGCGGCACGCTGCGCGCCGACGACGCCCACCGCATCGCCACCGGCGCGGAGACGCTGGAGCTGCGCATGCGCCGCGTCTGCGACAACGCGCTCGCGCTGGCGCGCTGGCTCGAGCGCCAGCCCGCCGTCGCGCGCGTGCACTACCCCGGCCTGGAGAGCCATCCGCAGCATGCGCGCGCGCAGGCGCTGTTCGCAGGCGGCTTCGGCCCGCTCATGAGCTTCGAGCTGCGTGACGACGTGGACTGCTTCGCCTTCCTCGATGCGCTGCGGCTGGTGATCGTCTCCAGCCACCTCGCGGACAACCGCACCCTCGCGATTCCCGTCGCGCACACGATCTACTACGAGATGGGGCCCGCACGCCGCGCCGAGATGGGCATCTCGGACGGCATGATCCGGTTGTCGGTGGGCATCGAGGCGATCGACGACCTCATCGACGATTTCGATCGGGCGCTGAAGGCGGTCGCGGGCTGATCCGCCCGCCGAACCTCAGGCGGCGCTGCGCTCGCCGGACGCCCCCAGCCGCAGGCGCGCCACGTCGCGCCCCGGCGGCGCGCCGAACATCCGGCTGTACTCGCGGCTGAACTGCGACGGGCTGTCGTAGCCGACCGCGTGGCCGACCGAGGCCGCGTCGCCGGCCTCGGCCAGCAGGCGCGATCGCGCCTCCTGCAGGCGGATCTGCTTCTGGAACTGGATCGGCGTCATCGCCGTCACCAGGCGGAAGTGGCGATGGAACGCCGACGCGCTCATCGCCGCCAGCCGCGCGAGCTCCTCGATGGCGATCGCCTCGGCGTAGTGCTCGCGGATGTGGCGGATCGCGCGACTCACGCGGGCGAGGCGGCTGTCGGCCAGGCCGATCTGGCGCACGCGGCCGCCCTGCGGGCCTTGCAGCAGCCGCCACAGGATCTCGCGCTCGATCAGCGGTTGCAGGACGGGCGCGTCGCGCGGAGCGCCCAGCAGCCGCAGCAGGCGCACGAACGCGTCCAGCAGCTCGCGCGACGCGACGTGCACGCCCAGGCCGCACGGAACGGCCGCGAGCGCGCCGTCGTCCGGGGCGTCGAGCAGCAGCGACGCGATCGCGGCGGGTCGCAGCGCGAGGCGGCAGGCGAGATAAGGTCGGCCGGGGCTCGCGTGCGTGATGCGGGTGGCGATCGGCAGGTCGACCGATGTGACGACGAAGTCGCCCGCACCGTACTCGAACACGCGGTCGCCGACCACCGTGCGCTTGGCGCCCTGCACGACGAGGCCCACGCCCGGCTCGCGCATGCAGTGCGTCGCCTCGGTGGGCACGGGCGAACTGCGCAGGCGCACGCCCGCCAGGGAGGTCGCGGACGCCCCCGCGCGCGCGTGGCGGGCGACCAGGATCTGCAGTTCGGGCAGCGCGTCGGACATGCGCGCATTGGAGCGCGCCGCCTGCGCCGCCGCAAGCGTGCCCCGCAGGCCGGCCGCGGGATCGGCAGGATCGTGCAATCGGCGGCGAATCCCATGCTACGGCGCCCGGCCGCGCGCGACGGACGATGGCGGCCATCGCAACGACGGGAATCGCCCCATG
>DASVLN010000739.1:0-1833 GCA_036384855.1 Burkholderiaceae bacterium
GAGACCGCCCGCGGGCCGATCGAGGCGCGCAGCGTGGTCGTCGCGACCGGCGGCCTGCCGGTGCCCAAGATCGGCGCGACCGACTTCGGCCTGCGGCTCGCCAGGCAGTTCGGACACGCGATCGTCGAACCGCGCCCGGCGCTGGTGCCGCTGACCTTCGACGCCGCGGAGTGGGCGCCGTTCGCGGCGCTGGCGGGAGTGTCGCTGGAGGTCGGCATCGCGGCCGGCAGCGGCAAGGGCCGGGCGCATTTCGTCGAGGACCTGCTGTTCACGCACCGCGGCCTGAGCGGCCCGGCCGTGCTGCAGGCGTCGAGCTACTGGACGCCCGGCGAAGCGCTGGAGATCGCGCTCGCGCCGCCGCTCGACTGGGCGCGCACGCTCGCGCAGGCCAAGGCGGCGTCGCGGCGCCAGCTCGGCAACGAGCTCGGCCAGCACCTGCCGCAGCGGCTCGCGCAGGCCTGGATCGCACGCCTCGGGCTGCCGGCCGAGCGCCCGCTGCCCGAACTCGGCGACAAGGCGCTGCGCCAGCTGGCGGAGTCGCTGTCGAGCTGGCGCGTGCGTCCCGACGGCACCGAGGGCTGGAGGAAGGCCGAGGTCATGGCCGGCGGCGTGGACACGCGCGAGATCGACTCGCGCACCCTCGAGAGCCGCCGCGTGCCGGGGCTGCATTTCATCGGCGAGGTCCTGGACGTCACCGGCTGGCTGGGCGGCTACAACTTCCAGTGGGCATGGGCCAGCGCGCATGCCTGTGCCGAAGGGCTGGCACAACGCCCGAATTCGGGCTAGAATCCCCTGCTTTGCTGGAGCTCGACCCAAAATCGAGGCCAGAAGTCGCGTGTCGATCTTTGTCCGACTTCCGGAAGCCGTGCCCCGCGCACGGGTCTGGACAAGGACTCCGAGCGCAATCACCCCCGAAGGATCCTTCGCTACATGACCACCATCCGAGTCAAGGAAAACGAGCCGTTCGACGTGGCCCTGCGCCGCTTCAAGCGCACCATCGAGAAGCTGGGTCTGCTGACCGAACTGCGCGCCCGCGAGTTCTACGAGAAGCCGACCGCCGAACGCAAGCGCAAGAAGGCCGCCGCCGTGAAGCGCCACTACAAGCGCGTTCGCAGCATGCAGCTGCCGAAGAAGCTCTACTGAGCGGCTTCGAACTCGTTTTCCGCCGGGACGGCTCGTCCGTCCGGTCGAACACAAGCCCGCACGGGACGCCGTGGCGGGCTTTTGCCCTTTCTGGCGCCGAGCTTTCCGGTGCCGGCCCTTGCCACGCAAGTCGCCTCCAACGGACGTGCGCGATCGCCGCGTTTGGCGCGATGATGGCGGGATGACCTCCGCCCTGCTCTTCGGCGCGACCGGCCTCGTCGGCGGCCTGGTGCTGCGCGCGCTGCTGGCCGATCCCGCCTGGGAGCGCGTGACGATCGTCGTGCGGCGGCCGCAGCCGGCGCCCGATCCACGCGTCACCGTGGTCGTCGCCGACCTGGACACGCTGGAATCCGTGCGCACGCAGCTGGCCGGCGAGGCGGTGTTCCTCGCGATCGGCACGACGCGCGCGAAGACGCCCGACCTCGCCGAATACGCGCGCATCGATCGCGACTACCCCGTGCTTGCCGCCCGCCTCGCGCGCGCGAACGGCGCGACCTGGGCGGGCCTGGTCTCGTCGGTCGGTGCGGACGAGCGCTCGTCGACCTTCTACCTGCGCACCAAGGGCGAGGCGGAGCGGGGGCTGCGGGCGCTCGGCTACCCGTCGATCGACATCTTCCGCCCCGGCCTGCTGCTGGGCGGGCGCACCGAGCGCCGACCGCTGGAGCGCGCGTTCATCGCCGCCGCGCCGGC
>DASVLN010000740.1:0-1937 GCA_036384855.1 Burkholderiaceae bacterium
CGCACCACCTGGCTGGGCGGCAGCGCCGTGCCGCTCTTCAGGTTCGCGTAGACGGCGTCGAGCGCGCGCGCCAGGTACAGGTGCAGCGGCACGTAGCGCGTGTCGTAGCCCGGCACGGCGTCGATGAACGCGTCGAAGTGCTGCGCGTTGGTCACCTCGATGTACGAGAGCTTGCCGTCGCCCGCGCCGGCGGCGAGCGCGGCATACGGACGGGACGTGTGGTTGACCGGCAGCAGGGCATCCGAGCGCCCGTGCACGATCACGACCGGCTTGCCGTTCAGGCGGCCGGTGACGCGGATCTCGCCCAGGCCCTTCTGCAGCGCCTGCGAGGGCGCGTCGCTGCCGGTCAGCAGCGACCGCAGGCACAGGGCCCCGTCCAGGTTCAGGTCGGCCGCGCCGGACGACGGCGACGACGAAAGCGGATCGGCCATCGGCCCGCCGGGATTGCGATCGTTGATGATCTGCACGCCGGCGGTCGGCGGGATGCCGTTGCCGGTGCCGTACATCGAGCCGAGCGTCGCCGCGTCGAGCGCCGTCGGCGCGCCCGCGCCCGTCACCGCGCCGAAGCTGAAGCCGCAGAGGTCGTCGCTGACCTTCGCGCGCGCGAGCGCGTTGGCGAAGGTCACCGTCACCGCCGGAGCGACCTGGAATGCCGCGAGCGAGGCGTGCAGGTCGTCGGACTCGGCCTCCCAGCCGTAGTCGTGCAGCTTCTGCAGCGCCTCGTCGGCCTGGGCCGCGGTCGTCGTCGACGAGAGCAGGCCGTTGGCATGCAGCGAGTTGCAGCGCGCCGCGGCGTTGGCCGCCGCGACGTACGAGACCGCCGGCGAGCTCGCGAGCGCCGCCGCCTGCGACGCGCAGGCCTGGTAGAGGTTCGCGTAGCTCGTGAAGTCGTAGAGCGGCCGGGCGACCGTCGCGATCGTCGTGCTGCCGCGCTGCACCGTCACGCCGGGATTGGCGGGCATCTCGACGCCCGGCTCGGAGACGGCGACGCCGTCGATCAGGCCTTCGGTGTCCTGCTCCGCCGCCGCGAGCGCCGCGCCGCCGGCGTTGGACGCACCCGCCGCGATCACGAGCGTGTTGTCCGGCTTGAAGCGATCCTCGTGCTCGCCGTTGAACGTGACCGGCCCCATCGCCTGGTTCATCGCCCAGAACCCGAACTTGACGCCGTCCAGCACGAAGCGGCCCCAGTCCTTCTCGGGGTTGCGGCCGGAGTGCGCGTGCTTGAACGCGAAGCGGTTCGGGTAGCTGGCGTCGAAGCTCGCCCGCTCGGTCGTGCTCAGCCCCGCGTTGAAGGCGGCGGCCGTGGCGGCGCTGGCCGCGCTCTCGCGCGTGCCGTCGACGAGGGCGACGGTGTCGTCATGCAGGTCGTGCGGCGCGGCGCCGGTGCCCTTGTCGACCAGCACGACCGCGCAGCCGTGCTTCAGGCCCCACTCGGCCACCGAGATCCCGCCGTAGACACCGCGCGAGCCGGGCGACGCGACCGCCAGCAGGCAGGGAGCCGAGGCATCGAAGCTGCCCGGCACCTGGGTCACCATCGTGACGTTGCGCTGGCCGGTGCCGTCGTCGTCGTAGGCACGGTATTCGACGCCGGGGATGCGGCCATCGCCGCTGCCGGCGACGCCGTGGATGTCGACGTTCGGGCCGTACAGCACCCCGTATCCGCCGGCCTGCGTCGTGTCGACCAGCGCGCGGTAGTTGGTGTAGATCGCGAGCCGCCGCAGCTCGTTCGCCTTGGGCGGCGTGGAGACCTGCGGCACGTTGGCGCTCAGCAGGCCGACGCGCCCGAGGCCGCCGGTGAGCAGGTCGTCGGTCGAGCCGTCGTAGGTCGTCTTCGTGACGTCGCCGACGAACGAGGGCTTCTGGCTCAGCTCGGGCTGGTGGCTGGCGCCGCAGCCGGCCAGCGCCGCCGCGGCGAACGCGGCCGCCAGCGCGGCGGG
>DASVLN010000741.1:0-7797 GCA_036384855.1 Burkholderiaceae bacterium
GGCCGGCGCCGAGGGCGGCACCAGCCATGCGGCCGCGGCGGGCACGGCGGACGCGGCGTCGAGCTTCGGGTCGGCGTGGCGCGGCGCGTGTGCTGGCCTGGACGCGGCCGGTGCGCTCGGCACGGGCTGCTGCCCGAACACGGTCACGGTGCCGATGGTCGCTGCCACGACGAGGACGGCCAGGACGGGATGGGTGCGCATGGCGGCGTCCTCAGGCGAGCGCACCGGGCGCCTTGACGTAGCGCTCCACGATCGCCTGCGCCGACGCGTAGGCCAGCGCCGCGACGGTGCCGGTCGGGTTGTAGCCGGGGTTCTGCGGGAACGCGCCGGCGCCCATCACGAACACGTTGGGCACGTCCCACGACTGCAGGTACTTGTTGACGACGCTGCTCGCGGGATCCGCTCCCATGATCGTGCCGCCGGTGTTGTGCGTGGTCTGGTAGGGCACGCAGTCCCAGCTTCCCTTGCGCTTGTTGACCTTGATCTCGCGCGGCTTCATCGCGCGCGCGATCTCCGCGGCGCGATCGGTGAGGTAGTCCGACATCCGGTGCTCGTTGTCGGTGTAGTCGAAGGTCATGCGCAGCAGCGGGCGGCCGTAGACGTCGCGGTAGGTCGGGTCGAGGTCCAGGTAGTTGCCGCGATGGCTCATCACCGCGCCGTGCGTGGCGATGCTCATCGTGCGCAGGTAGTTCGCCGCGATGGCCTTCTTGAAGGCCGAGCCCCAGGCCGGCGTGCCCTCGGGCACCGGATGCGTCTCGATCGGCCGGGCGCCGGTCTGCACGACGCCCACGTAGCCGCCGCCGATGAAGCCGAGGCCGGTGTGGTCGAAGTTGTCGCCGTTCCACTCGTCGACCAGCATGCCGTGCGCGCCCGCGCCGATGAACGGGTTGAGGATCTTGTCGTCGAAGAACAGGTTGACCGAGGACGTGATCTGGTACGCGTAATTCTTGCCGACCACGCCCTGCCCGGTGGCCGGGTCGTACGGCTTGCCGATGCCCGAGAGCAGCATCAGCCGCACGTTGCTCAGGATGTAGGAGCACAGGATGACGAGCTCGGCGGGTTGCTCGAATTCCTCGCCCGCCGCGTCGACGTAGGTCACGCCCGTCGCCCGCTTGCCGCTCGGGTCGAGGTTGACCTTCATCACCTCGCATTCGGTGCGCAGGCGGAAGTTGGGCTTGGGCATGAGCACCGGCAGGATGGTCGTCTGCGGGCTCGCCTTCGAGTAGTTGCCGCACGCGAACTTCTCGCAGAAGCCGCAATACGTGCAGGCCTGCAGGCGCACGCCCAGCGGGTTCACGTAGGGCTGCGACAGGTTCGCCGAGGGCTGCGGGAACGGATGCAGGCCGAGCCCGCGCGCGGCCTCCGCGAACAGGGTCGGCGGATACGACATCTTCATCGGCGGCGTCGGGTACTCGCGCGAGCGCGGGCCCTCGAACGGGTTGCCGCCGTCCTGGATCCTGCCCTGGAGGTTGCCGGCCTTGCCGCTGATGCCGCACAGGCGCTCGAAGCGGTCGTAGTGGGGCTCGAGCTCGTCGTAGGTGACGCCCCAGTCCTGGATCGTCATCGTGTCGGGGATCGCGGCGGCGCCGTAGCGCTGCAGGTTGTGCGAGCGCGCGACGAAGTCCGACGGCAGGAAGCGCCAGGTCTGGCCGTTCCAGTGCACGCCGGCGCCGCCGACGTTGGTGCCGGGCAGGAACGAGCCGAGGCGGCGCATCGGCAGCGCGACCTGGCCGGGGTCGTTGCGCACGGTCTGCGTGTCGTGGCCCGGCGCCTGGAACAGGGCGTGGCGCCAGAAGTAGCGCAGCTCGTCCTGCGCGAAGGTGGTCGCGAACTCGGTCGACGTGTCGGCCCAGGCGCCGCGCTCCAGCGCGAGCACGTCGAGGCCGGCCTCGGTGAGCTCCTGCGCGACGATGGCGCCGGTCCAGCCGAAGCCGACGACGAGCACGTCCACGGACGGCAGCTTCTTCATGACGCGCTCCTGATCCATTCGACGCGCCCCGACAGTCCCACCGGCGGCAGCGGGTAGGGCTGGCCGTGCTGCTGCACGTAGGGCGACTGGTCATAGCGCGCGCCCGGGAAGCCGATCAGCTTCCAGCCCGCCATGCCGCGGTTGCCGCCGTAGATCGGGTCGCTCCAGAAGCCCTCCAGCGTGTTCTGCAGCAACTGCGCGAAGAAGGCCTTGGCGTCGACGCCGTCGAGTGCGAGCTCGCCCTTCTCGAGGCGACGCAGCACGTCGTCCTGCGCGTCGGGAGCGAGCGCGGCGAAGCGCGTGCCGGACTGCTCGCGGCCGACCGCGGCGTCGACCGCCTTGATCGCCGCGCGATAGAGGCCCGCGGGCGTGAGCCGCGTCTGGTAGCCCTGCGTGGGAAGGCCCGGCGCCCACGGGCCCTGCATGTACCAGCGCTCGGCGCGGCCGTAGGCGCCGGCGAGCTGGCGGTCGATGAACAGCGGCACGCCGGCCTCCACCGCGCCCGGGCCGAGCTCGTCGGCCGGGATCAGGCGACTCGTCGCCGCGGTGACGAACGCCCCTTCGGCCGCCGTGAAGAAGGCCCACGAGGCCGCGTCCGGGTCGACGGCCCGTGGCGCGTTGGCGCGGCCCTCCTGCCAGGGCGGGTCGTCGCCGCCGAGCAGTGCCGCGGTGGCGGAGGCCGCGGGCAGCCCGCCGATCGCCGCGCCCGCGGTCAGGAAGCCGCGTCGGCTCAGGCGCTTGTCGTCCATCGTCGTCCCCTGTCGTGCAAGTCGGCACGTCAGGGCAAACGATGTGCGAGTCAGGGATGACCCGAAGATTCCAGCCGCCCGCGAGCGCCCCGTGCGAGACCAGCAGAGTCACTCCAGCCCCGGCGCTGCCGCTCGGACGCCCCAAGCGAGACACGGGGGAGCGGCAGATCCGGCTTTGCCGGTCTGCACGCGGCCGGCCCCCTCGGGGGGCAGCGAGCGCCAGCGAGCGTGGGGGTCGTCAGTCCGGTCGGATCATGTCCTCCGGGCGCACCCAGGCGTCGAACTGCTCGCCCGTGAGCTTGCCCGAGGCGATCGCCGCGTCGCGCAGCGTCAGGCCCTGCGCGTGCGCGGTGCGCGCGATCTGCGCCGCGGCGTCGTAGCCGATGTGCGGATTCAGCGCGGTCACCAGCATCAGCGAGTTCTTCAGGAGCTCCGCGATGCGGTCGCGGCGCGGCTCGATGCCCTGCGCGCAGTGCCTGTCGAAGCCGTGCAGCCCGTCGGCCAGCAGGCGCACGCTCTGCAGCAGGTTGTGGATCATGACCGGCTTGAACACGTTGAGCTCGAAGTTGCCGCTTGCGCCGGCGATCGTCACCGCGACGTCGTTGCCCATCACCTGCGCGCACAGCATCGTCATCGCCTCGCACTGGGTCGGGTTGACCTTGCCCGGCATGATGGAGCTGCCCGGCTCGTTCTCGGGGATGGCGATCTCGCCCAGGCCGCTGCGCGGGCCGCTCGCGAGCCAGCGGATGTCGTTGGCGATCTTGGTCATCGCCGCGGCGAGCGCCTTGAGCGCGCCGTGCGCGCGCACGATCGCGTCGTGCGCCGCGAGCGCCGCGAACTTGTTGGGGGCGCTGACGAAGCCCAGGCCCGTCACGCGATCGAGTTCCGCGGCGACCTCGGCGCCGAACGACGCCGGCGTGTTCAGGCCGGTACCCACCGCCGTACCGCCGAGCGCGAGTTCGCGCAGGTCGGGCAGCACGGCCTCGAGCTGGCGCTCGGACTGCGCGAGCTGCTCGACCCAGCCCGAGATCTCCTGGCCCAGCGTCAGCGGCGTCGCGTCCTGCAGGTGCGTGCGGCCGATCTTGACGATGTCCGCGAACGCGGCGGCCTTGGCCTGCAGCGTCTGGCGCAGCGCCTGCACCGCCGGGATCACGCGCGTGGCGATGCCGCGCACCGCGGCCACGTGCATCGCGGTCGGGAAGACGTCGTTGGACGACTGGCCGAGGTTGACCTCGTCGTTCGGATGCACGACGCGCTTCAGGCCCAGCGGGCCGCCCAGCAGCTGCGACGCGCGGTTGGCCAGCACCTCGTTCATGTTCATGTTGCTCTGCGTGCCCGAGCCCGTCTGCCACACCGACAGCGGGAACTCGGCGTCCAGCCTGCCCGACGCCACCTCGGCGGCCGCGCGCTCGATGGCCTCGGCCTTGTCGGCCTTCAGCCGTCCCGCGCGATGGTTGACGCGCGCGGCCGCGCTCTTGACCAGCGCGAGGGCGTGCAGCAGCTCGGGGGGCATGCGCTCCGTGGAGATGGCGAAGTGCTCGATGGAGCGCTGGGTCTGCGCGCCCCAGAGATGCTCGCCGGGGACGGGGATGTCGCCCCAGGCGTCGTGTTCGAGGCGAGGTTCGATGCTCATGCGCGGACTCCGTGCGAAGACGTTCGAGGGTCGGGGGCTCGGCGGCCGGCACGGGGCAATCCCTTGCTGCAGCGCAGCGGCCGGCCTCTAGAATCCTCCCAGTGTCGCACCGGGTGCGACGTGCAGCCGAACGACCCCGAGGAACTCCATGGTGACCACGCGCCGCGGTACGAAGAACGCCGACGAAGGGCAGGGCCCGAGCGGCCCGCGCATCCTGAAGAAATACCCCAACCGCCGCCTCTACGACACGCTCACGAGCTCGTACATCACGCTGGCGGACGTCAAGAAGATGGTGCTGGACGGCGAGTCCTTCGAGGTTCGCGACGCCAAGACCGGCGACGAGATCACGCGCAGCATCCTGCTGCAGATCATCCTCGAGGAGGAGACCGGCGGCGTGCCGATGTTCTCGACGCCCATGCTGGCCAACATCATCCGCTTCTACGGGCACGCCATGCAGGGCGTGATGGGCACCTGGCTCGAGAAGAACCTGCAGGCCCTGGCCGAGATGCAGGCCGGCCTCGCCCAGGGCGGCCCGACGGTGCCCGGCTTCAATCCCTTCGCGCAGAACCTCATGGGCAGCTACTTCGAGCAGTCCAAGAAGATGTTCGAGCAGATGCAGGAGCAGATGAGCAAGGGCGAGGGCCTGTTCCCGATGCCGCCGATCCCGGGCTTCACGCCGCCCAAGCGCTGACCACCCGCGTCGCGCGGCCGGCCCGGCCCGCGACGCGTCGGCGCGGCCTCAGCGCGACAGGGTCACCGGCACGCCCGCGCGCAGCGTGTTGTGGACTTCGGCCACCGCGTCCGTCTGCCGGACGAGGTCCTCGATCTGCGCGGGCGTGGCCGTGCCCGAGGTGACCGTCGCGCGATAGCGGATGTCCGTGGCGGCCAGGCCGATGCCGTCGAAGCTCGCATGCGCCTCGACCTCGACGGCGTCCAGCGTCAGGCCGAGCCGCGCGGCCTCGCGGTAGAGGTCGTTGCAGTAGCACGTCGCCAGCGCGAGCATCAGGAACTCGCCGCCGTTGACGGCCGAGCCGCCGCCCGCGGCCTTGGCGGAGACGGCCAGCGTCGTCGCCTGGTCGCCGGTGCGCAGTTCGACGTCGTGCCGGTGGCCGGCGTTGCGCACGCGCGCCGAGATCCTCATGGCTTTGCTCCCGCGCCGGCTTGCGCCCGCGTCCCGAAGCGCTCGGCCGATCGCGCCCGGGCCTTCGCGGCCTCGACCTCGCGGTCGTGGGGCGGTGCCGTGGTGACGAGCGAGGCGATCAGCGTGCGCGTGGTCGCCGCGATGTCCGCGACGGCCTGCTCGAAGGCGGCCTCGTTCGCCTTGGACGGCACGGTGAACCCGCTGAGCTTGCGCACGAACTGGAGCGCGGCGTCGCGGATCTCGACCTCGGTGGCGGGCGGCTCGAAATTGAAAAGCGTCCTGATGTTGCGGCACATGGCGGCGCTCGGCGGAGTCGGAGTTGGCGATATCGTACGACCGCAGCGCCCCCGCGGCTTGGTCGACGTGGATCGTGGCGCTACAATGACGGGTTCGCCGTGGCCTGGTTCCACCGCAAGAAAGACCAATGGAATCAACGACTTACTCGACCGAGAGCCCGTCCGCCGCCGGCAGGGAGCCGACCATCGCCTTCGTCAGCCTCGGCTGCCCCAAGGCCTTGACCGACTCGGAGCTCATCCTGACCCAGCTGCGCGCCGAGGGCTACGGCACCAGCAAGACGTATGCGGGCGCCGACCTCGTCGTCGTCAACACCTGCGGCTTCATCGACGACGCGGTCAAGGAGAGCCTGGACACGATCGGCGAGGCGCTGGCCGAGAACGGCAAGGTCATCGTGACGGGCTGCCTGGGCGCGAAGGCCGGGCACGCGAGCGACAACCTCGTGCGCGAGATCCATCCGAAGGTGCTTGCCGTGACCGGCCCGCACGCCACGCAGGAGGTGATGGACGCTGTGCACCGGCACGTGCCCAAGCCGCACGACCCCTTCGTCGACCTCGTGCCGCCGCAGGGCATCAAGCTCACGCCGCGCCACTACGCGTACCTGAAGATCAGCGAGGGCTGCAACCATCGCTGCACCTTCTGCATCATCCCGAGCATGCGCGGCGACCTCGACTCGCGCGCCGTCGGCGACGTGCTGTCCGAGGCGCAGCGCCTGTTCGAGGCGGGCGTGAAGGAGCTGCTGGTCGTCAGCCAGGACACCTCGGCCTACGGCGTCGACGTGCAATACCGCACCGGGTTCTGGGACGGCCGGCACGTGAAGACGCGCATGCTGGACCTGTGCGAGCGCCTCGGCGAGCTCGCGGCGAGGCACGGCGCCTGGGTGCGGCTGCATTACGTGTACCCGTACCCGCATGTCGACCAGGTCATCCCGCTGATGGCCGAAGGCAGGATCCTGCCGTACCTGGACGTGCCTTTCCAGCACGCGCACCCCGACGTCCTCAAGCGCATGAAGCGCCCGGCGAGCGGCGAGCGCAACCTCGAGCGCATCCAGCGCTGGCGCGAGATGTGCCCGGAGCTCGTGATCCGCAGCACCTTCATCGCGGGGTTCCCGGGCGAGACCGACGACGAGTTCGAGACACTGCTCGACTTCCTGCGCGAGGCGCAGATCGACCGCGCGGGCTGCTTCGCCTACTCGCCGGTCGAGGGCGCGACGGCCAACGCGCTCGAGGGCCAGCTGCCGCAGGCGGTGCGCGAGGAGCGCCGCGCTCGCTTCATGGCGCTGGCGGAAGGCGTGTCGACCGCGCGCCTGCAGCGCCGCGTCGGCGCGACCATGCAGGTGCTGGTCGACAAGGCGCCGGCGATGGGCCGCAAGGGCGGCGTCGGCCGCTCGTACGCGGACGCGCCGGAGATCGACGGCGTGGTGCGCCTGCTGCCGCCGGAGAAGGCGTCCAAGACGCTCAAGGTCGGCGAGTTCACGCGCGCCCGGATCGTCGCGACCGAAGGCCACGACCTCGTCGGCCTGCCGATCTGAAGACGACGCGCATGCCTGACCCGAGCCCGCCCGGCGGCGACCGCGACGGCGCGCCGTCCACGGCGCTGATCCATCACTCGTACGCGCCGCCCGCCGGCTTCGGCGCGATCCCGCCGGGCGTGTTCAAGGCCTCGACGGTGCTGTTCGACAGCGTCGCGGCGCTGCGCTCGCACCAGTGGCTGGAGAAACGGTCGTACAGCTATGGGCTGCACGGCACGCCGACCTCGTTCACGCTCGAGGCCCGGCTCGCGACGCTGGAGGGCGGCACGCATGCGCTGCTGGCGCCCAGCGGGCTCGCCGCGGTCGCCCTCGTCAACCAGGCGCTGCTGTCGGCCGGCGATGCCGTGCTGCTGCCTGACAACGTCTACTTCCCGAACCGCAACCTCGCCGCGCACGAGCTCGCGCGCTGGGGCATCGCGCACCGGCTCTACGACCCGCTCGATCCGGCCTCGCTCGACGCCGCGCTCGGGCCCGACGTGG
>DASVLN010000742.1:0-2882 GCA_036384855.1 Burkholderiaceae bacterium
CCCACAGCGTCACGCCGACCGTGCCGCCCGAGGCTTCCAGGCGGCGGAAGACGGCGAGCTGGTCCTCGGGCACCGCGAAGACGACGTCGCGCGGGCCGTCGTGCGCGAGGCTCACGACCGGCGTGCCCGCGCCGGTGACCGTGCCGACGTCGGCATACACCGCCGTGATGACGCCCGGTGCATCGGCCGCGAGCGCCGCGTAGCCGGCCTGGTTGGCCTGCACGCCGGCCTGCGCGCGCGCCTGGTCGTACTGCGCCTTGGCCGCCTGCAGGCCGCTCTCGCGGCGATCGAGGTCGGCGGCACTGATGAAGCCCTGCGCACGCAGGTCCTGGTAGCGCTTGAAGTCCGTCGCCGTCTGGCGGTAGTTCACCTCTGCGGCCTCGAGGGCCGCGCGCGCGGACTCCTGGCCCAGCCGCAGGTCGGCCGGGTCGATCTCCGCCAGCACCTGCCCGCCCTTGACACGGTCGCCCAGGTTGACCGGGCGCTGGATGATCTTGCCGCCGACGCGGAACGCCAGGCGCGACTCGACGCGGGCATGCACCTCGGCCGCGTAGTCGCGCGTGACGGCCGAGGACAGCGTCCCCACCGTCATCGTGCGCACCGCGCGCACGGGTTCGGGCGTGGCGGAGTGGGCGCTGCAGCCGGCGAGGGCCGCGGCCGCGAACGCCGAGGCCAGCGCGGAGGCGGCCAGCGCGAGATGCCGGCGAGCGCCGGCGGGCGGGAGGATCGTGGCAGGATCATGGGTCATGGCGGGGTGTCCATGGTCGGCGCCCTGGTCGGACGCTCGGGTTGATTCAATTACTGACCGGTCAGTCAGTAATGTAGACGGCGCTTGCCATCCCGTCAATGCGGCGGCGCGGGTTTGTCCGGAGATCGCCGCGGCCGCCGCAGCGGCCGCGGCCGCGGTCGCTGCACGAAGCCTGGCGCGCCGGCGCGGCGCACGAGTCGACGCGCCCGACCCGTCCGTCCGATTTCCTCCTGCCACGCCCGCACAGGCACAATCCGGCGCCCGCCCCGCACGCGCCTGCCGCCGATGAGCGTCGACCACTACGAAAACTTCCCCGTCGCCTCGTGGCTGTGCCCGCCCGCGATGCGTCCGGCCGTGCGCGCGATCTACTGGTTCGCGCGCACCGCCGACGACATCGCCGACGAGGGCGACGCGCCCGCCGACGAGCGCCGCGCCGCGCTGGAGGCCTATCGCAACGACCTCCGCGCGACCCTGGCCGGCACCGCGCCGTCGCCGCGCTGGACGGGCGTGTTCGACCCGCTCGCCCGCGTCGTCGCGCACCACGCGCTGCCGGCGCAGCCGCTGCTGGAACTGCTGGACGCCTTCGAGGAGGACACGCGCCACGCGGGCTACGCGGATCGCGCCGCCCTGCTCGCCTACTGCCGTCGCTCCGCGAACCCGGTCGGCCGGCTCCTGCTCCACCTGCACGGCATCGACGACCCCGCGCTCGCGAGGCGCAGCGACGCCGTCTGTTCGGCGCTCCAGCTGGTCAACTTCTGGCAGGACCTCGCCGTCGACCTGCCGCGCGGCCGCTGCTACGTGCCGCGGTCGGATGCGGCGGCCCACGGTGTCGACCTGGAGGCACTCGCCCGCGGCCGCGCGGCGCCAGGCGACGCCGCCGCGCGCGCCCTCGTCGCCGAGCTCTGCGCCTGGGCACGCGGACTGATGCTCGAAGGCGCGCCCATCGCGCTCGCGGTGCCGGGACGCGTCGGCTGGGAGCTGCGGTTCGTCGTCCAGGGCGGACTGCGAATTCTTGAGAAAATCGCCGCCATGAACTTCACGAGCTTCGCCCGCCGCCCGCGCCTGCGCGCCGCCGATCACCTGCTGGTCGCCGCGCGCGCGCTCGCCATGGCTTCCCGCCTCCCGACCCGGGCAGGGCACGCATGAGCTACTGCCCGGCTGTCCAGAACGGGGCTCGCGCCGCCGCGCCCCGCACGGAGGTTTCCACGTGACCCCCGAGCAGTACGTCAACGAGAAGGCGCAACAGAGCGGATCCTCGTTCTACTACGCGTTCATGTTCCTGCCGCCGGTGCGGCGCGCCGCCATGACGGCGTTCTACGCCTACTGCCGCGAGATCGACGACGTCGTCGACGAGATGCACGACCCCGGGGTCGCCGCGACCAAGCTCGGGTGGTGGAAGCGCGAGGTCGAGGCCTCCTGGGCCGGCAACCCGTCGCATCCGGCGATGAAGGCGCTGATGCCGCACGTGCACACCTTCGGCGTGCGGCTGGACCACCTGCTGGCCGTCATCCAGGGCTGCGAGGTCGACCTGCAGCAGACGCGCTTCCTCGACTACGCGGGCCTGCAGAAGTACTGCCAGCTGGTGGCCGGCATCGTCGGCGAGGTCGCGAGCAACATCATGGGCCGCACGCAGGCGCAGACGGTGACCTTCGCGCACCGCCTGGGCCTGGCGATGCAGCTGACCAACATCATCCGCGACGTCGGCGACGACGCACGCCGCGGTCGCATCTACCTGCCCGTGTCGGAGCTGCAGCAGTTCGACGTCAAGGCGAGCGAGATCCTGAAGCGCGATGCCCCCTGGGGCTACAGCGAGCGCTTCACGGCGCTGATGAAGTTCCAGGCCGAGCGGGCGCACGGGCTGTACGACGAGGCGCTCGCCCTGCTGCCCGAGGCCGACCGCAACAACCAGAAGCCCGCGCTGATGGTGGGCAACATCTACCGCCGGCTGCTGCGCGAGGTCGAGGCCGCCGACTTCCAGGTGCTGCACCAGCGCATCTCGCTGACGCCGCTGCGCAAGCTGTGGATCGCCTGCCAGACGCAGTGGCGCGGGCGCTGATCGCCGCGCGCGATACCCGTCGCGGCGGGCCGGCGCGGGCGGCCGCGTCGTGAGGATCGCCGTCGTCGGTGCCGGCCG
>DASVLN010000743.1:0-2150 GCA_036384855.1 Burkholderiaceae bacterium
GATCTCCGGCGCGCTCCATCCGTCGTAAAGGTTCCTCCATGCCCGCCAACATCGACCAGCTCTGCATCGACACGCTGCGCTTCCTGTCCGTCGACATGGTGCAGAAGGCCGACAGCGGCCACCCCGGCCTGCCGCTGGACGCCGCGCCGATGGCCTATGCCCTGTGGACGCGCCACCTGAAGCATGCGCCGAAGAGCCCGCTGTGGGCCGACCGCGACCGCTTCGTGCTCTCCGCCGGCCACGGCTCGGCGCTGCTGTACAGCCTGCTGCAGGTGACGGGCTACGGCCTCACGATCGACGACCTGAAACAGTTCCGGCAATGGGACAGCCGCACGCCCGGCCACCCCGAGCGCGGCCACACCGCGGGCGTCGAGGTCACGACCGGCCCGCTCGGCCAGGGCCTGGCCAACGCGGTGGGCATGGCGATCGCGGAAGCCCAGCTCGCGGCGACCTACAACCGCGACGGCCACGCGATCATCGACCACCGCACCTGGGTCATCGCCAGCGACGGCGACCTGATGGAAGGCGTCGCCGCGGAGGCGATCTCGCTGGCCGGCCACCTGAAGCTGCACAAGCTCGTCGTGCTGTACGACGACAACGAGGTCACGCTCTCGGCCGGCGCGGGCATCACGTTCACCGAGGACAAGGCCGCCCGCTTGCGCGCATGCGGCTGGCACGCGATACGCGTCGAGGACGGCAACGACGTCGAGGCGATCGACCGCGCGCTGTCCGAGGCGCAGGCGCAGTCCGGCAAGCCGACGCTGATCCTCGTGCGCACGCACCTGGGCTTCGGCTCGCCCAAGCAGGACAGCTACAAGGCGCACGGCTCGCCGCTGGGCGAGGAGGACGTCGCCAGGACCAAGCAGCGCCTGGGCTGGCCGGCGGAGCCGGACTTCTTCGTGCCCGAGGACGCCGCGCGCAAGTTCGGCGAGGCCGTCGAGCGCGGCGCGAAGCTCGAGCGCGACTGGCAGGCCCGCTTCGAGGCCTACCGCCAGGCGTATCCCGACCTCGCGCGCGAGCTCGACGACCGCCTGCACGGTCGGCTGCCGGACGGCTGGCAGCAGGCGCTGCCCGTCTTCCCGGCCGACGACAAGGGCATGTCGACGCGCGTCGCGGGCAAGAAGATTCTCGCGGCGATCGGGCCGAAGCTGCCGGCGCTGGTGGGCGGCTCCGCCGACCTCGATCCGTCGACCTTCACGCCGCTCGTGGGCGCCGGCGACTTCGGCCCGCCGCCCGCGGCGGACGCGAAGGCGATCGAGGGCACCGACGCCGGCGGCATCTCGTACGCGGGCCGCAACCTGCACTTCGGCGTGCGCGAGCATGCGATGGGCGCGATCGTCAACGGCCTGGCCGCGCATGGCGGCTTCGTGCCCTACGGCGCGACCTTCCTGATCTTCTCGGACTACATGCGACCCGCGATCCGCCTGGCCGCGCTGCAGAAGCTGCATGCGCTGCAGGTGTTCACGCACGACTCGATCGCGCTCGGCGAGGACGGTCCCACCCACCAGCCGGTCGAGCAGCTGATGAGCCTGCGCGCCATCCCCGGCCTGACGACGATCCGGCCCGCCGACGCCAACGAGACCGCGGTCGCCTGGCGCGTCGCCCTCGAGGCGAAGGACCGCCCGGTGCTGCTCGTGTTCACGCGCCAGGACGTGCCGACCCTCGACCGCACGCGACACGCGAGCGCCGAGGGTCTCGCCAAGGGCGCGTACGTGCTCGCCGATGCCGAGGGCGGCGCGCCCGAGATCGTGCTGATCGCGAGCGGCTCGGAGGTCGGGCTGATCGTCGCGGCGGCGAGGACGCTCGCCGCAGAGGGCGTGCGCGCGCGCTGCGTGTCGATGCCCTGCTGGGACCTGTTCGCGCAGCAGCCGAAGGAGTACCGCGACGCGGTGCTGCCGCCGTCGGCGAAACGGCGCCTCGCCGTCGAGGCGGGCACGACGCTCGGCTGGGAGCGCTGGGTCGGCGACGAGGGCGACGTCATCGGGCTCGACCACTTCGGCGCGTCGGCCCCTGCGAAGAAGCTGCTCGCGGAGTTCGGCTTCTCGCCCGAGCACGTCGTCGAGCGCGCGCGCCGGCTGCTGCGACGTTGATCGACATGGACGCCGCCAGGGCGCCGGCCGCGCCCGACGCGCCCTGCGGCGCGCCGCCGC
>DASVLN010000744.1:0-11075 GCA_036384855.1 Burkholderiaceae bacterium
CGGCGGATCGGGACGGCGTTCCCGCCTCAGGCCCGGCGAGCCGGCCAGCACCGGCGAGCGCGCTCTTGCCGGGGCCGGCACAAGGCGATCGCGCCGGCTGCCTCGCGGTGGCGCATCACTCGTCGTTCGCCGCCCCGGCCCCCACGCGCCCCAGCTCGGACACGTTCCCGTTGGACGCCTGGCTCATCGCGCGCCGCATCAGCGAGCCGGCGTCGCGGCCATGGGCGGGGTACTGGCCGATGCCCACGGAGCCCATCACCGGCAGGTCCTGGCCGGCGACGTTGAAGGGCTGGCGCAGCGAGGACAGGAGCTTGCGGGCCACGCCCTCGGCGTCGGCCTCGGCGTCGATCCAGGCGAGCAGGACGCCGTACATGTCGCCACCGAGCGACGCCACGACGTCGCTCGCGCGCAGCGCCGCGCGCAGGCGCACCGCGGCCTTGCGCCGCAGCACGTTCGCGGCCTCGGCGCCAAGCGCCTGCTCCGCGGCGCGGAAGCCCTCGAGCCGGAGCACGATGAGCGCCATCGCGGCCGGCTCGCGCTCGCGCAGCGCCAGCAGGTGAGTCATGTGCTCGAGCAGCTGCGCGTGCGTGGGCAGGCCCGTCGTCAGGTCCGTGCTGAAGGCGCGCTTGGCGCTCGCGTCCATGCGCTTGCGCTCGATGGCGATGCGCAGCACGCGGCCGAGCGAGTCGTCGCCGCCCTCGCGCCGCGCGACGACGTCCTGCACGCCCACCTGCAGCAGCTTCAGGCACTGGGCGGGCGTCGGTTCGGGCGAGACGACGACCACCGCCGCGTCGATCACCGCATGCGCGAGGCCGGGCCAGGCGAGCAGGCGCTCATGGTCGCCGGGCGTGCGGGTCTCGATCAGCAACGCGTCGCAGGCACCGGCGCGCAAGGCCTCCGACAGCTCGCCGAGGTTGCGGCACGGATTGACGACGAACGGCCCGAAGGCCGAGGTGAACAGATCCGGCGGCGTCGCACTGAGACAGATGACCTGGAACGGATTTGCCATGGGACGCCGGACTTCGAGTTGTTTCCATCATGCAGCAGTTTTGCTGCACTGCACAGGCATGGAAACCCGGCCGCCCGACAGGGGCGGGCTGCCTAGAATCGCGCCGTCGGAACCGCCCGGACGAAAGCTGTCGCGATGCCTTCACAACGCCGGCCCGCCCTCGCCGAGATGGGGCGCGTCCTCGATCGCTGCCCCGAGTCGGACCCGGCGACCTTGCCGGGCGGCGTCCGCGTCACCCGCCCGTGGTCGCACGGCGAGCTCCACGCCGACACCCAGCCGATGCGCGAGCACGTGCTCATCGCCTACCGCGACGGCCCGGCGCAACGCATCTGCCGCTCGGTGGGGCGCGAGCGCCGGGTCGCGGCGACGCTTCCCGGCACGGTCACCATCATCCCGGCCGGCCAGGCGGCGCACTGGGACATCGACGGCGCCATCGCGGTCTCGCACCTCTACCTGCCGCCCGCGCGCCTGCCCGCGGCCTCGCAGGACGGCCGCCCCGTGGAGCTGCTCGACCGCCTGGCCGTCGACGATCCGACGCTGGTCGAACTGATGGCGATCGTCGCGCGCGAGTCGCAGGCCGGCGACGCCCCGGCCCGCCTGCTGGTGGAGCAGGCGCTCGACCTGCTCGCGCTGCAGCTTGCCCGGCGCCACGCCGCACATCCGCAGGCGCCGCCCCCGGCCCGCGGCGGGCTCGCGGCCTGGCAGCTGCGCCGCGTCGTCGACTGCATGCAGGCGCGGCTCGCGGAGCCGGTGACGCTGGACGAACTCGCTGCGCTCGCCGGCCTGAGCCGCTACCACTTCTGCGCGGCGTTCCAACGGACGATGGGCGCGCCGCCGCACCGCTGGCTGCGCGCGCTGCGGATGAAGGAGGCGCGGCGGCTGCTGGCCGATCCGCGGCTGTCGGTGCTCGAGGTCGCGCTGAGCGTCGGCTACGAGACGCCGTCGGCGTTCGCCCGCGCCTTCCGGGCGGCCGAGGGCCTGAACCCCGCGGACTTCCGGCGCCGGCGGTAGGCGCGGCCCCCAGGCCGTCGCAAGCGCGGCGTGGATTGCGCAATGCCGGCGCGCAACGCCCGCGCGCCCGGCCCTACCCTGCGCAATCCCATCCACCCTCATCGACCAGGAGCGCGCATGTCCCTCGAGCAATCCCTTTCAGGCAAGGTCGCGATCGTCACCGGCGGCGCGCGCAACATGGGCCGCGCGTTCTGCGAGGCGTTCGCGCGCATGGGCGCCGACGTCGTGGTGCACCACCACGCCGAGCGCTCGGCCGGCGAGGCGCGGGAGGTCGCCGAGCTCGTGCGCTCGCACGGCCGGCGCGCGCTCGTCGTGTGCGGCGACCTCGCGCGCCCGGCCGTCGTGCGCGAGGTCTTCGACGGCGCGCTGGCCGCCTTCGGCCGGCTGGACGTCGTCGTCAACAACGCGGGACTGGTGATCAAGAAGCCGCTGTCCGAAGTGACCGAAGCCGAGTTCGACCGCTCGTTCGGCATCAACGCCAAGGCGGCGTTCTTCGTGATGCAGGAAGCCGCGCGCCGGCTCGAGGACGGCGGTCGCATCGTCAACATGGGCACGACGATCCTCGGCGCGACGATCCCGGGCTACGCGGTCTACGCGGGCGCCAAGGCGCCGCTGGAGGCGTTCACGCGCGCGCTGGCCAAGGAGGTCGGCGGCCGCGGCATCACCGTCAACGTCGTCGCCCCGGGGCCGATCGACACGCCCTTCTACCACGGCGCCGAGACGCCCGAGGCC
The DNA here is from genome assembly GCA_036384855.1 of Burkholderiaceae bacterium. Classification (GTDB taxonomy): domain Bacteria; phylum Pseudomonadota; class Gammaproteobacteria; order Burkholderiales; family Burkholderiaceae_C; genus Scleromatobacter. The sequence continues at coordinate 2,753 of DASVLN010000744.1, forward strand.
ATCGCCCGCGCCACCACGGCCAGCGTCGCCGGCCGGCTGGGGCGGGTCGACGACGTGGTGCCCGTGATCGAGTTCCTCGCCTCGCCGCGCTCGCAATGGGTGACGGCGCAGACCCTGTTCGTCAACGGCGGCTACCTCGCCCGCTGACGCCGACGGCCTCGCCCGGCTGCGCGCGCCGGGTTCGTCCCGGCGCCTTCCGGCCGCCGCGTCAATCCGCCGGCAGGCGCGCCTCGGAGCGCGGCCGGCCCTGGCTCGCGCTGCCGTTGCCGTAGAGGTCGAGCAGCTCGAGCGTCACCCCGTTGGTCCAGCCGAAGCCGTCCTGCAGCGGATATTCGCCGCCACCGCCGCCCACGCCGCTGCCGTCGACGAGGTATTTCTCGACCAGCTTGCCATCCAGGTCGTACAGCGTCTGCACGTCGGCGAGGAAGCGCGTGCCGACGGCGCGTGCGAAGTCGGGACGGCCGTAGCGGCGTCCCGCCTGCACGGCGATCCAGTGCAGGGGCGCCCAGCCGTTCGGCGCGTCCCACTGCTGGCCGGTGCGGGCCGTCGTCGTCGACAGGCCGCCCACGTCGAGCAGGGACGCCTCGGCCACGCGCAGCGTGATGCGTCCGCGCTCGGGCCGCGCCGCCCGCACGAACAACGGGTACAGCATCGCGGCCGTGCGGTCGGCGCGGATCCGCTTCGCCTGCCAGTCGTAGTCCGCGTAATAGCCGTCCGGATTCCACAACCAATGGTCGATCGCATCGGCCCGGCGCACCGCCGCCGCCGAATAGCGGACGAAGCACGCGAAGTCGTGCGTGACCAGGCAGCCGCGCGCGATGGTGCGCTCGAGCTGGAACATCAGCGCGTTGAGGTCGACCGGGACGATGGCGGTGGTGCGGATCGTCGCCAGCGTGACCCCATCGCCGAGCCAGCGCGAGCTGAAGTCCCAGCCGCTCTCGGCCGCCGCGCGCAGGTCGCGCCAGACCTCGGCGGCCGGGCGGCCCGCCGCCTGCCGGGCCGTCGTCGTGTCCTGCAGCCAGGACTCGGGACGCGGCGTGTCCTCGTCGTCCCAGTAGCGGTTGAGCGTCGCGCCGTCGGGCAGGCGCACGACGTTGTCGAACGCCTCGCCGCGCCGCAGGCCGTCCGCGCCGCGCATCCAATACGCGTATTCCTTGCGCAATTGCGGCAGGTAGCGCGAATAGGCCCGGTCGCCTTCCTGTCGCGCAGCGGTCTCGACCATCAATGCGAAGAACGGCGGCTGCGAACGGCTGAGGTAATAGGTTCGATTGCCGTTCGGGATGTGGCCGAACATGTCGATCTCGTACGCGAAATTGTCGAGCATGTCGTCGACGAGATCCTCGTGCCCGGATTCCTGCAGTCCCAGCATCGTGAACCAGGTGTCCCAGTAATAGCCTTCGCGGAACCGGCCGCCCGGGACGACGTAGGGCTCGGGCAGCGGCAGCAGCGAGCTGTCGTCGGGTGCCGTCGTCGTGGTGCGCGTGAGCCGGGGCCACAGCCAGTCGATGTGCTCGCGCAGCGTCTGGCCCGCGGGCGGCGTGACCGACGCCTGCGACGGCGGCACGAACCAGCGCGCGACGAAGTCCGCGAGCGAGAAGCCCGGCTGTCCCTTCTGCGCGGCGTACCGGGCGAGGATCTGCGCCGGCGGCGCCTTCGGCACGGCGTCGACGAAGGTCTTCTGGTCGGGATAGACCTGCTGCGACTGCACGTCCACGAACAACTGGCCGTAGAGCTTGTCGGGCGACGGCGGCGGCGTCTGGCCGACGACGGTGTCGGCCTGGCAGGGCGACGCCAGCGCGAATGCGGCCATTGCGGTGGCGACGAATCGGCGCGCGGCCGCAATTGTCGAGACGGATCGTTGATTCATGATCGTTCGCATCCCTTTGGAGACGCGAAACGCTATCACGGGCGAATCGTGCCGATTCGATAACCCATCCCTCAGGCGGGCACGACGCCAATATGTCGAATATTTCCGAATCAGCCGATGTTGCATCCGGTTTCGCTGCCCGGGATTCGCGCGCAATTCCAGCGCGACAGGCCGCCGCCGAGCCGGAGCCATGCCGAACCGGCTGCCTGACATGTCTTTTCCGGCATTGGGGTTCGCGTTCCTCAAGCGCGCCGGGCGATGGGACGAAACAAGGCGAAGGCCGCGGTACGCGGCGCCTCCCACGACAACCATCACGACGAGAGACATACAGATGGAACGCCTCGCCAACATGCGCATCGGCACCCGGCTCGCGGTCGGATTCGGCTTCGTGCTCGCCCTGCTGATGCTCACCGCCCTGTTCGCCGCCGCCGAGGTGCGCCGGGTCGGCGCCACCGCCCAGCGCATCGTCGAGGTGGACTACACGCACATCGCGCTGGCCCACCAGATCGACCGCGGCATCAACTCGCAGGCCAACGACCTGCGCAGCGCCGTGCTCGCCGCCGCCGACGAGGACGCCGCCAAGGCCTACATCACCCGGGTCAGCGACGCGACGCGCGAGCTCGGCAAGACCAAGCAGGCGCTCGCCGCGCTGCCGACCACCGACCGCGGCCGCGCGCTGCTCGCTCATCTCCAGGAGACCGGCGACAACTACGTGCGCCTGCGCTCGCGCACCGTGACGCTGTTGCAGGCCCACCTGCCCGACGTCGCGCGCAACTACCTGCTCAAGGACCTGAAGGCGCCGCAGGAGGCCTACCTGGCCGCGTCGCGCGAGCTCGTCGACTACTACGAGGGCGTGATGCAGTCCGCCTCCGCCGACGCTAGCTCGACCGTGCGCACCGCCATCGCGATCACGCTGGCCCTCGCGGCGGTCGCGCTGGCCGGCGGCATCGCGATCAGCCTGTTGATCTCGCGCACGATCACGCGCGGGCTCCAACGCGCCGTGCGCATCGCGGAGACGGTGGCCACCGGCGACCTGAGCTCACGCATCCAGGTGCGCGGACGCGACGAGGTCGCGCAGCTGCTGCAGGCGCTGGGCACGATGAACGACAGCCTCGTCGCGCTCGTCGGCACGGTGCGCGAGAGCTCCGACAGCATCGAGACCGGCTCGCGCGAGATCGCCAGCGGCAACGCCGACCTGTCCCGCCGCACGGAGAGCCAGGCCTCCAACCTGCAGCAGACCGGCGCGTCGATGGAGGAGCTCACCGCCACCGTGCGCCAGAGCGCCGCGACCGCGCAGCAGGCGAGCGAGCTCGCCGGCGCGGCCAGCGGCGTCGCCGAGAGCGGCGGCGAGGCGATGGTCCGCGTCGTCGAGACGATGGAGCGCATCGCCCGCAGCTCGCGCAAGGTGGTCGACATCATCGGCGTGATCGACGGCATCGCGTTCCAGACCAACATCCTCGCGCTGAACGCGGCGGTCGAGGCGGCGCGCGCGGGCGAGCAGGGCCGCGGCTTCGCCGTCGTCGCGGGCGAGGTGCGCAGCCTCGCGCAGCGCTCGGCCAACGCGGCGCGCGAGATCAAGGGGCTGATCGCCGACAGCGTCGAGAGCGTCGAATCCGGCAGCCGCCTCGTGAGCGACGCCGGCGAGACGATGCAGGCGATCGTGGAGCGCGTGCGCAACGTCGCCACGCTGATCGACGAGATCAGCACCGCGACCCGCGAGCAGACCGCGGGCCTCGTCGACATCAACGACGCGGTCGGCGCGATCGACAAGATGACGCAGCAGAACTCGGCGCTGGTCGAGCAGTCGGCCGCCGCCGCCGAGAGCCTGCGCGGGCAGGCCTCGCGGCTCGTGCATGCGGTGAGCGCGTTCAAGCTGCGCGAGGAAGCGGGCGCCGGGGCCTGAGAAGGTTCGCCGCGCGCGACGTCATTCGCGCGTCGATTGCGTCCGCGCAACGCGTCGGGCAGCGGTGCATCCGAGGATGCCCACGGTCGCGCCAGTCCGGCGCGACGCCGTCGCGCACGCGATCGCCGGGCGCGAGGCGTGCGTGCCGCGGGAGCGCCATGTCCGCCGACCTTCTCGATCGCATCGCCGACCAGATCCCGTCCATGCTCGCCTATTGGGACGCGGACCTGCGATGCCGGTATGCCAACCAGGCCTATCGCACCTGGTTCGGCATCGAGCCCCAGGCCCTCGTCGGGCGCACGCTGCCCGAGTTGCTCGGCCCGGAGCTCTACCGGCTCAACCGTCCCCACATCGAGCAGGCGCTCGCAGGCGTCGAGCAACGCTTCGAGCGCGACGTCCCCGGCCCGTCGGGGGTGCGTCGCAGCATCGCCCACTACCTTCCCGACCGGGTGGACGGGCGGGTCGCCGGGTTCATCGCCCATGTCATCGATGTCACCCCGCTGAAGGTCGCGGAGGACCGGCTGCGAGTCGCGCGTCGCCGCACGGCCATGTCCGCGCTCGACCTGCGCAGGCGCGCCGCCGCCCTGCGCGAGGCGCAGCGCCTGGCGCAGGTCGGCAGCTGGGAATGGCAGTTCGCGGCGGATCGCCTGGTCTGGTCGCCCGAGCTCTGTCGGATCTTCGGCCTGGCGCCGAATGCCACGCCGCCCCCTTACGCGGAACAGGGCGCGCTCTTCCTGCCGGCGAGCTGGGCGACGCTGCAGCAGGCCGTTTCCACGACGCGGGCCGGCGGCGCGCCCTACACGCTCGAGCTGGAGTTTCACCATCCCGACGGTTCCGTGCACATGATAGAAGCCCGCGGCGAGGCGATCCGCGACGCGGCCGCGCGCGTGGTCGGACTGCGCGGCACCGTGCACGACATCACCTTGAAGCGCCGGCTGGACGAGGCGCGGGTCCGCGCGCAGGTCGCCGAGGCGGCCAACCGCCTCAAGACGGAGCTGCTGTCCCGCGCCAGCCACGAGCTGCGCACGCCGCTGAACGCCATCATCGGCTTCGGCAGCCTGCTGCGGGAAAGCGCCGGACTGCCGGCCGACCAGCTGCAATGGGTGGATCACATCATCGACGGCGGCAGGCACCTGCTCGCGCTCACCAACGACCTGCTCGATCTCTCCGCCTCCGAAACGGGGCAGCTCTCCCTGACCCTGGAGACGGTCGACCTCGAAGACGTCGCGACACGCGTCTGCCGGATGATGGAGCCGGAGGCCCGGCGAGCGGGGATGCGCATCGAGCAGAAGCCGGCGCCCGAGACGAGCCGCCTCGTCAAGGCCGACAGCGTGCGCGCACGCCAGATCGTGACGAACCTGCTGTCGAACGCGATCAAGTACGGCCGCGAGGGCACGGCGGTCATGCTGTCGATCGAGGCGGCGCCGCCCGGCATGCGCAGCCTGCACGTCGAAGACACCGGCCCGGGCTTGACCGAAGTCCAGCTCGCGCTGCTCTTCAAGCCCTTCGAGCGGCTCGATGCGCCGCGGACGACCGTCCCGGGCGCCGGACTCGGGCTGGCCGTGTCGCAACAACTGGCGCGACTGATGAACGGCCGCGTCGAGGTGCGCAGCGAGCCGGGCGTGGGCAGTTGCTTCACGCTCGTGCTTCCGGCCGCCGGCGATCGGGACTGAGTCCCCCGATCGACGGCCAGCTTCACAGCTTCATTGAGTGCGCGCAACCGGCGCCGGCGCGACGCGACGAGCATGCAAAGGATGCCGGCCGATCCGGACGGCGTCGCTTCACCCACTCACCAGGAGCACGGAGATGTACAGGTTCATCCGCACCGCCACCGTCAAGAATGCCGCGCTGTTGCCCTCGGCCCTCGGGTTCGCCTCCCAGGTGACGGCCCACCTCAACAAGGCCCATGCCTTGAACATGCGCTTCGGCGCGGAACAGTTCGGCGGCGCCAACATCCATTGGCACTTCGATGCCGACAGCCTCGACAAGATGCAGCACATCAACGAGACGCTGATGGAGGATCGCGAATACAACACCTTGCTCAACAAGTTCAAGGACACGTGGGCCGAAGGCTCGATGCGCGACACCGTGATCCGCCTGATCTGAGTCCGATGAAGCAAGCGCTGCAGATCCGTTTCGTGGGGATGGAGCCCTCCGCGGCGCTGGAACTCCCGATCCGGCGCGCGGTCGCGAAGCTCGAAGGGTTCCACCCGCACCTGATGTCGTGCCGCGTGACGGTCGAGGAGCTGGACAAGCACAAGCACCAGGGCCGGCAGCACGCGGTGCGCATCGACCTGACGGTGCCGGGCGCGGAACTGTGCGTGGACCACGTGCGCCACGAGGACGTCCGCCTGGCCGTGCGCGACGCGTTCGCCGACCTCCGCCGGCAGCTGCAGGACGTCGTCCGGCGGACCCAGGGCCACGTGAAGGTCCATCCCGTCGAGGAAAGCGGCGAGATCGTGCGGTTCGACATCGAGGGGCGCTACGGGTTCATCCGGTCCGACGACGGAGAGGAATACTGGTTCGGGCCCGACAACGTCGTCGACGGCCGGTTCGACCAGCTGCTGCCCGGCACCGAAGTGCGCTTCGTCCCGGAGTTCGCCGCCGAAGGCCGCCAGGCCAAGCGCGTGAACCTCGGCCATCATCACGTGGGCTGAAGCCTTGCCGGCCGCGCAGCAGGAGGCGGCCCCGCAGGTCGTCGAGGCGCCCACCTCGGGCGGCGCGGACGCCCCGTCCGCGCCTGCCGACGCGGGCGCACTGCTCGACGTGGTTCGCGAGCTGGTCGCCGAGCTGGGGGCCGGTCGCGCGGCACCGTTGTCCCTGGACGACACGCTCGAATCCGACCTGGGCATCGACAGCCTCGCGCGCATGGAGCTGGGGCTGCGGATCGAACGCGGCCTGGGCCGGCGCATCGGCGACCCGGCCCTGCTCGAAGCCGAATCGGTGCGCGACCTGCTGCGCGCGTTGCGAGCCGCGCCGCCGGGGTCGCGCCCACTGGTGAAGGGAGAGACGGCTCCATCCCCGCCCCCGGCGGCGGACGGCGACGCGGTCGCGCTGCCGTCCGGCGCCCGCACGCTCGTCGACGTCTTGCAGTGGCATGCGCTGCGCACCCCGGAGCGCACCCACGTGAAGCTGCTGCGGCAGGGCGAACCGATCGCCGAGCTGACGCATGCGTCGCTGCACCGCCGCGCCCGCGGCCTCGCGCAGGCCTTGCGTGAGTTCGGCGTGGCGCGCGGCGACACGGTGGCGCTGATGCTGCCGACCGGGGCACCGATGCTCGAGTGCTTCATGGGCGTGCTGGTCGCCGGGGCCACGCCGGTACCGATCTATCCGCCCGCTCGCGCGCGCGAGATCGAGGAACACCTGCGGCGGCAGTCCGGGATCCTCGGCAGCGCACGCGCGACGCTGCTGGTGTGCGAGGCCTCGGCCCTGCCCGCGGCACGCATCCTGCGGCTGGGCGTGCGCAGCCTGCGGGCCGCGGTCACTCCGGAGGACCTGGTGTCGCGTTCCGGCGCGCGCGCATCGACCGACCTGCCGGGCGAGAGCGACGTCGCGCTGGTGCAGTACACCTCGGGCAGCACCGGTCAGCCCAAGGGCGTCGTGCTGACGCATGCGAACCTGCTGGCCGACATCCGCGCGATGGGCGAGGCGATCGGCGCCACATCGGCGGATGTCTTCGTGAGTTGGCTCCCGCTGTACCACGACATGGGCCTGATCGGCGCCTGGCTTGGCTGCCTCTACCACGGCATCCCGCTGGTGCTGATGCCGCCGCAGGACTTCCTCGCGCGCCCGGCGCGCTGGCTGCGCGCGATCGACGACCATCGCGGGACGCTGACGGCGGGGCCCAACTTCGCCTACGACATCGTGGCGACCCGCGTGCCGGACGGCGAGCTCGAGGGCCTCGACCTGCGCTGCCTGCGCGGGGCGATGAACGGGTCGGAGGCCGTCCGCGCCGCGACGCTGGAAGCCTTCTGCGCGCGCTTCGAGCGCCGCGGCTTCGACCGGCGCGCCCTGTGGCCGGTCTACGGATTGGCGGAATGCGGCGTGGGGCTCACGTTTCCGCCGCCCGGGCGCGGGCCGAGGATCGACCGCATCGATCCCCGGGGCTTGCGCGAGCGCGGCGTGGCGGTGCCCTCGGTCGAGGCGTCCGCCGCGTCCGTCGTCTGCTGCGGGATGCCCTTGCCGTCGCACGAACTGCGGGTCGTCGACGACCGCGGCTCGGAGCTGCCGGATCGCCGCGAGGGGCGCATCCAGTTCCGCGGCCCGGCAGCGACATCGGGCTACCTGCGCAATGCCGAGGCGACCCGGCGCCTGTTCGACGGCGACTGGATCGAGACGGGCGACCTGGGCTACGTGGCGGACGGCGAGCTGTTCGTGACCGGGCGCCTCAAGGACATGATCAAGCATGCCGGCCACAACCTCCACCCTGACGACCTCGAGTCGGCGGTGGGTGCGCTGCCCGGCGTGCGCCGCGGCTGCGTCGCGGTCTTCGGCAGCGACGACGCCGGCCCGCGGGGCGAGCGGATCGTGGTCGTCGCGGAGACGCGCCTGCA
>DASVLN010000745.1:0-5210 GCA_036384855.1 Burkholderiaceae bacterium
GTGCGGCGTCGCGCGCGGCGCGGTGCGCGTGAGCTCGGTGTCGCTCTCGGGCAAGCAGGTCTCGCTGACCTACGTCGAGCCGGGCACCTGGTTCGGCGACATCGCCCTCTTCGACGGCCTGGGCCGCACGCACGACGCCGACGCGCACGGCGCGACCACCCTGCTGTCGGTGCGCAAGGCCGACTTCAAGGAGCTGCTCGCGCAGTATCCCGAGCTCTACGACGCGCTGCTGCGCCTGAACTGCCGGCGCCTGCGCATCATGTTCAACCTCATCGAGGACCTGAACACGCGGCCGCTGTCCGCGCGCCTGGCCAAGAACATCCTCGTGCTCGCGCGCAGCTACGGCGTGCAGCAGGGCGAGGAGGTGCGCATCGGCCTGCAGCTCGCGCAGGAGGATCTCGCGCAGCTGGTGGGCGCGTCGCGCCAGCGCGTGAACCAGGAGCTCAAGGAGCTCGAGCGCGAAGGCGCGCTGCGCGTGGAGCCGACGCGGCTCGTCGTGCTCTCGCGCGAGAAGCTGATCCACGCCGCAGAACGCTGAAGCCGCATCGGGCATCGTCCGATGCGAGGTCCCACGACAACGCATCCGCACCGACCCGATGACCGACCAGACCGAACAGAACACCGGCACCCGCCCGGTCGCCGAGAGCCACCGCTTCGACCTCGCCGCGCTCGAGGCCCACCTCGCGCGCCACCTGCCCGGATTCGCGGGCCCGCTGTCGGTCGAGCAGTTCAAGGGCGGGCAGTCCAACCCGACCTACAAGCTCTCGACGCCCGCGCGCGCCTACGTGATGCGCAGCAAGCCCGGGCCGGTCGCCAAGCTGCTGCCGTCGGCGCACGCGATCGAGCGAGAGTACCGCGTGATGGACGCGCTGGCGGCCACCGACGTGCCGGTCGCACGCATGCTGCTGTTGTGCGAGGACGAGTCCGTGATCGGCCGCGCCTTCTACGTCATGGAGCACGTCGAGGGCCGCGTGCTGTGGGACCAGGGCCTGCCCGGCGCGACGCCGGCCGAACGCGCCGCGATCTACGACGAGATGAACCGCGTGATCGCCGCGCTGCACCGCGTCGACCCGACCGCCATCGGCCTGGCGGACTACGGCAAGCCGGGCAACTTCTTCGCGCGCCAGATCGGGCGCTGGACGAAGCAGTACCAGGCCTCGATCACCGACCCGATCGAGGCCATGGATCGCCTCATCGACTGGCTGCCGAAGCACATGCCGGCGAGCGCGCTGGACGAGTCGCAGGTCGCCATCGCGCACGGCGACTTCCGCATGGACAACCTGATCTTCCATCCGGCCGAGCCGCGCGTGCTCGCCGTGCTGGACTGGGAGCTCTCGACGCTCGGCCATCCTCTGGGCGACTTCAGCTACCACTGCATGGCGTGGCACATCCCGCCGGGCACCTTCCGCGGCATCGGCGGCCTCGACCACGCGGGGCTGGGCATCCCCGCCGAGCGCGACTACGTGCGACGGTACTGCGAGCGCACCGGCCGCGCGGACCCCGACGCGCTGCTCGCGGACTGGAACTTCTACCTCGCCTACAACCTGTTCCGCCTCGCGGCGATCCTGCAGGGCATCGCGCGCCGCGTCGTCGACGGCACGGCCTCGAGCGCGCAGGCGCGCGCGACGGGCGCGGGCGCGCGTCCCCTCGCGGAGCTGGCCTGGCAGTTCGCGCAGAAGGCCTGAGACGGCCGCGACGAGAAGGAGCAACGACATGGACTTCGCCTATTCCGCGCGCACGCTGGCCCTGCAGGAACGCCTTCGGGCCTTCATGGCCGAACACGTCGTTCCGAACGAGGCGCGCTACCACGCCGAGATCGAGGCCAACACGCAGGCCGGCCGGCGCTGGACGCCGCTCGCGCTGATCGAGGAACTCAAGGCCAAGGCGCGCGCCGCCGGCCTGTGGAACCTGTTCCTGCCGGACAGCGAGCGCGGCGCCGGCCTGTCGAACGCGGACTATGCGCCGCTCGCCGAGACCATGGGCCGCACGCCTTGGGCGAGCGAGGTCTTCAACTGCTCCGCTCCCGACACCGGCAACATGGAGGTGCTGGTGCGCTACGGCACGCCCGGGCAGCAGGCGCGCTGGCTCGAGCCCCTCCTGGAAGGCCGCATCCGCAGCGCCTTCGCGATGACCGAGCCCGCCGTGGCCTCGTCGGACGCGACCAACATCGAGTCGCGCATCGTGCGCGACGGCGACGACTACGTCCTGAACGGCCGCAAGTGGTGGACGTCGGGCGCCGGCGATCCGCGCTGCGCGGTCTACATCTTCATGGGCAAGAGCGATCCCGACGCGCCGCCGCACGCGCAGCAGTCGATGATCCTCGTGCCCGCCGACGCCCCCGGCGTGAAGGTGCTGCGCCCGCTCAACGTCTTCGGCTACGACGACGCGCCCCACGGCCACATGGAGGTCGCGTTCGACGACGTACGGGTACCCGTATCCAACATCCTGCTCGGCGAGGGCCGCGGCTTCGAGATCGCGCAGGGACGCCTGGGCCCCGGCCGGATCCACCACTGCATGCGGCTGGTCGGCGTGGCCGAGCGCGCGCTGGAGCTGATGTGCGAGCGCGCGATCGCGCGCGTGGCCTTCGGCAAGGCGATCGCGCAGCAGACCGTCACGCAGGAGCGCATCGCCGAGGCGCGCTGCCGCATCGACATGGCGCGGCTGCTGACGCTGAAGGCCGCGTGGATGATGGACGTCGCCGGCAACAAGGCCGCGAAGGCGGAGATCGCGATGATCAAGGTGGTCGCGCCGAAGATGGCCTGCGACGTCATCGACTGGGCGATGCAGGTCTTCGGCGGCATGGGCATGTCCGACGACGCGCCGCTCGCCTACTTCTACACGCTCGCGCGCACGCTGCGCTTCGCCGACGGGCCCGACGAGGTGCACCGCAACGCAATCGCCAAGATCGAGCTCGGCAAGCACGCGCCGGGCGCGCGGGGCTGACGCTCAGCGCACGGCCCCGAGCGTCGCGTCGACCGCCTCGGCAACCGCCATCGAGGCCACGAACGCGGGCATCGCGAGCGCGGGCGCGGCCTGGCGCAGCACCATCTGGCCGCGCGCCAGCCGCAGCGCGAAGGGCTCCGCCGACACGGCCTCGACCGGCATCACGTCGGCACGCTTCTTCAGTGCCGCCGACACCGGACCGGCCAGCCACCGCGACAGCCATTCCGGCTCGCTGCACAGCCCGCCGTAGCGGTCACGCAGCGGCACGCCCATCTGGTTGGGGCTCAGCTTGGCGTGCATCGCGAGCCAGCGCATCTCCTCGGGCGTTTCCTCGTCCAGGCGCGTCTGCACGCTGTCGGTGATCTGCTGGTAGACCTCGCGATCCAGGCGCGCGAGCAGCGGGCGATCCAGCACCAGCGCCTGCATGTTCTCGGGCAGGCGCGGCGTCTCGAGGCGGATGCGCAGCTCGTGGCTGCTCATGAACCCGCGCTGGGCCGGCCCCCACTCGACGCGCCAGCCGGGATGCCCCGGCTCATGGTCCATCACCCAGCCGTCATGGGCGATGGTGCGCTTGAGCGACCAGCCGTTCTCGCGGGCCCAGGCCGCCAGCTGCGGCCATGCAGGCATGGAATTTCCCCAGGACAACCAGCGGCGGATCGCATCCAGCATGATGTTGTAATGTTCGGCACCCGCCCCTTCCCGGAGGACCTTGCCATGATCGAAGTGTATTCGTGGGCCACTCCCAACGGCCACAAGGTTCACATCATGCTCGAAGAATGCGGGCTGCCGTATCGAGCCAATCCCGTGGACATCGGCGCCGGCGACCAGTTCAAGCCCGACTTCCTGAGGATCAGCCCGAACAACAAGATCCCGGCCATCGTCGACCCCGACGGCCCCGACGGCCGGCCGATCAGCCTGTTCGAGTCGGGCGCCATCCTGCTGTACCTCGCCGGCAAGACCGGCCGCTTCCTGCCCGACTCCACGAGCGAGCGCTACGAGATGCTGCAGTGGCTGATGTTCCAGGTCGGCTGCGTCGGGCCGATGCTCGGACAGGCGCACCACTTCCGCGTCTACGCGCCCGAGAAGATCGCCTACGCCGTCGAGCGCTACACCAACGAGGCACGGCGCCTGTACGGCGTGATGGACCGCCGGCTGGCGAAGTCGCGCTACCTCGGCGGCCGCGACTACGGCATCGCCGACATGGCCGTCTTCCCGTGGCTGCGCTCGTGGAAGAACCAGGGCATCGCGTGGGCCGACTTCCCGCACCTGAAGGGCTGGTTCGACGAGATCGCCGCCCGCCCCGCCGTGCGGCGCGGCGTCGAGGTGCTCGCAGGCCTGCGCAAGCCGCTGGACAACGACGCGCGGGCGCGCGAGGTGCTGTTCGGCGAGACGCAGTACGAGCGCCGCTGACCCCGCGCCGTCCGCGCCGATAGAATCGCGGGCGGCCGACTGCCCGTAGCTCAACTGGATAGAGCAGCTGCCTTCTAAGCAGCAGGTCGGGGGTTCGAGTCCCTCCGGGCAGGCCACGCCCTCTCCCGCATCCCAACCCGCACGCACCCACGACGACGACGATGGCCGTCCGGACGCTGGCCCTGGCGCTCGCCGCCCTCCTGCCGATCGCGGCGCTGCTGGCGGCGGTCGCCTACCAGCCCGACGACGCGGCGCTGCTGCGCACGCGCACCGTCCACGGCGTCTTCGAGGCCGAGCGCGACGTCCACGGGCGCTTCTGGGGTGTCGCCATCGCCGGCGAGCGCGTGCACACGAGCACCGGCCCCATCTTCCCGGGCACCGACGACGCGCTCGGCGTCCCGCCACGCGAGCGCGTCGTCGCCGAGTTCAACGACCTGCCCACGCTGGGCGGCCGCGTGGCGGTGCTGGTGGCCTTGCGCGGCGAGTCCGACGGCGAGCGCTACCTCGACGTGCCGCTCGACGAGCGCCGCCGCCGGTTCCGGCACTGCACGCTGGTCGACATCGGGTGGTCGTTGCTGCTCGCGCTGCTGTTCCTGCTCGTCTGGATCTCGGCCGAGCGCGACGCGGCGGCGCGCTGAAGCCACCGCGTCGACGGCGCGCCCGTTCCGTGGTCCCATCGCGCATGCCCTCGCCTTCCTCCATCGACCTCGCTCTCGACCTCGACCTCGACCGCCGGCGCGCCGCGATCAGCTGGAGCGCCGGCAAGGACTCCTGGCTCGCGCTGCTGCGCGCGCGCGAGGCCGGCCTGCGCGTCGACACCTTCCTGACGATGTGCGAGCCCGACGGCGCGAGCAAGT
>DASVLN010000746.1:0-3132 GCA_036384855.1 Burkholderiaceae bacterium
CGTGCGCGTGCCCGGGCGGATCGCCGCGGGCGAGCCGTTCCAGCTCGTGCCGGGCCCGCGCGAGGTCGAGCTGCAGGCGCTGTTCCGCGCCCGCGTCGGCAAGGCCGCGCGCGCCTGAGGCGCGCTGGCCCGGGGCCGGCCTTCAGTCGGCCAGTGCCGGATAGTCCGTGTAGCCCTCCACGCCGCCGCCGTAGAAGGTCTTCTGGTCGGGGGTGTTGAGCGGCCGATCCTCGCGCAGGCGGCGCGGCAGGTCGGGGTTGGCGATGAACAGCTTGCCGAAGGCCACCGCGTCGGCGCGGCCTTCGGCGACGGCGGCCATCGCCATGGCGCGCGTGTAGCCGTTGTTGACGATCCAGCCGCCGCGCCAGTGCTTGCGCAGGGCGTGGAAGTCGAACGGCGCGAAGTCGCGCGCGCCGCCGGTCGCACCCTCGACGATCTCGATGAAGGCGAAGCCGAGCTTGTCGAGCTGCTGCACCACGTAGGTGAACAGCGCGGTCGGGTCGGAATCCTGGCCGATGTCGTTGGCCGGCGTGACCGGCGACAGGCGCAGGCCGACGCGGCCGGGGCCGATCTCGGCGCAGACGGCGGTCATCAGCTCGACGAGGAAGCGGGCGCGGTTCTCGATCGAGCCGCCGTAGCGGTCGGTGCGGTCGTTGACCGAGTCGCGCAGGAACTGCTCGACCAGGTAGCCGTTGGCGCCGTGCACCTCCACGCCGTCGAAGCCGGCCTCGATCGCGTGGCGGGCCGCCAGGCGGAACTCGTCGATCACGCCGGCGATCTCCGCCGTCGAAAGGGCGCGCGGCGCGGACACCGGCTCGAAGCCGGCGGGGGTGAAGGTCTTGGTGTTGGCCAGCTTCGCCACGGACGAGACCGGCTGTTCGCCCGGCGGCAGCAGCGAGGTGTGCGAGATGCGGCCGACATGCCAGATCTGCGCGACGATCCGGCCGCCGCGCGCATGCACGGCGTCGGTCACCTGGCGCCAGCCCGCGAGTTGCTCGGGGCTGTAGATGCCCGGGGTGTCGAGGTAGCCCTGGCCGAGCGGGCCGACCTGCGTGCCCTCGGTCACGATGAGGCCCGCGCTCGCGCGCTGGGCGTAGTACTCGGCGTTGAGGGCATGCGGCGTGCGGCCGGGGCCGGCACGGTCGCGCGTCAGGGGCGCCATGACGATGCGGTTGGCGAGCGCGATGTCGCCGAAGCGGACGGGGTCGAAGAGGGAGGTGGTCATGGGTCGCGAGGTTAGCGGCGCTGCTTGACGGCCGCCGGCGCAGGGTCTTGCGACGCCGCCTGGCCGAGCGCGGGCACCCGGCGCGGCCGTTCACGCGATCGGGTCGCGGCCCGTGAATTTGGCCGCCAAATCCGCGGTTTTCCGCGCTTGTGGGGAGTTCAAGACTCCCACAATCGCGCCGAAGACCCTGAAGACGAGCTCCCGCGCCAGACGGGAGCCGGGAGACTTCCCCGCTGCCCTCCCCACCCACGTTCCGACGAGGCGTCCCCATGCTGTCGATGCGCAATATCTCCGTCCGATCCCGGTTCTACCTGGTCATGTCGCTGGTCACGATCTCGCTGCTCGTGCAGGCGGGATGGGGCATGATCTCCGCCCGCTCCGGCATCCAGACGGTGACGGAGATGTTCGACCAGGCCGACGCCACGGCGACGCAGGTCGGCGCGCTGCGCGAGTCGATGGCCAGCGTGCGCCGCTACCAGGCCGAGATGGTCGCGACGGCCGTCTCCAACCCGACCGGCGTCGAGCCCGTGCACCAGGCCTGG
This sequence comes from Burkholderiaceae bacterium, assembly GCA_036384855.1. Lineage (GTDB taxonomy): Bacteria > Pseudomonadota > Gammaproteobacteria > Burkholderiales > Burkholderiaceae_C > Scleromatobacter. The sequence continues at coordinate 1,768 of DASVLN010000746.1, forward strand.
AAGAAGGAGATCGCCGCGCTGAACGCGGGCGGCGACGGCCTCGTGAAGGCGCACCCGGGCGACGCCGCGCTCGCCGCCAGCGTCGACAAGCAGAAGAAGCTGCTCGGCGAGGTCGTGGAGATCATCGACCCGATCGCGCAGCAGCTCACCGACGCCAAGATGGATGCCGCCGCCGCCCTCGCCTACGCCGGCCAGGCCAGCGAGAAGCTGGACGCCGCCCAGGCCAACCTCGCCGCGATCCTGAAGTCGCAGCAGGCCGCCGCCGAGGCGATCCGCGGCCAGATCAGCGTGAGCTCGATGATCGCCTCGACCGCGCGCCTCGTGCTGGTCGGCATCACGCTGGCGATCTTCCTGCCGCTGATGTGGATGTCGCTGCGTTCGATCTGCGGGCCGCTCGACCAGGCCGTCGCCGTGGCCACGCGCGTGGCCAGCGGCGACCTCGTCGGCCGCATCGACACCGAGGGCCAGGACGAACCCGCGCGCCTGATGAAGGCGCTCGCCGAGATGCAGGCGTCGCTCAAGAGCCTGGTCGGCCAGGTGCGCGAATCGTCGGAGAGCATCGAGGTCGCGAGCTCCGAGGTCGCGAGCGGCAACACGGACCTCTCGCAGCGCACGGAGCTCGCCGCGAGCCACCTGCAGAGCACCGCCAGCCAGATGGAGGATCTCACCCACACCGTGCGCCAGTCGGCCGACTCGGCGCACACGGCCAACCAGCTCGCGTCGTCGGCGGCCGAGGTCGCCGCGCGCGGCGGGCAGGTGGTGTCGCAGGTCGTCTCGACGATGAACGACATCAACGCGAGCTCCAAGAAGATCTCCGACATCATCGGCGTGATCGACGGCATCGCGTTCCAGACCAACATCCTGGCGCTGAACGCCGCCGTGGAAGCGGCCCGTGCGGGCGAGCAGGGCCGCGGCTTCGCGGTCGTCGCGGGCGAGGTGCGCAACCTGGCGCAGCGCTCGGCCGAGGCCGCCAAGGAGATCAAGTCGCTGATCGGCGCGTCGGTGGAGCGCGTCGAGTCGGGCTCGCGCCTCGTGCACGACGCCGGCACGACGATGACCGAGATCGTCGCCAGCGTGCAGCGCGTGACGGACATCATCGGCGAGATCAGCGCCGCATCGACCGAGCAGAGCTCGGGCATCGGGCAGGTCAAGGTGGCGATCGGCGAGGTCGACCAGATGACACAGCAGAACGCCGCGCTGGTCGAGGAGAGCGCCGCGGCGGCCGAGTCGCTCAAGGAGCAGGCGACCAAGCTGGCCGCCGTCGTCTCGCGCTTCAAGCTGGCCGAGGACGCCGCCGCCGCGCGCGCGCCGGCCCCGTCGCACGACAGCGCCGCCGACCAGGCGATCGCGCGCGCGAAGGCGCCG
>DASVLN010000747.1:0-2931 GCA_036384855.1 Burkholderiaceae bacterium
CGGTGGGCGACAAGCCCATCGCCTCGCCCGCCGTGCGCGCGCACGCCTGGGACCTCGGCATCGACCTGCAGTACGTCCAGGGCAGCGGCCCGGCCGGCCGCATCACGCGCGAGGACATCGACGCCTACGCCCAGCGCGGCAAGGTCGGCGGCAGCGCGCCGTCCGCGCGCGACACGCGCTATGCGCAGCGGGACGACGAGGAGCGCATCGAGGTCATCGGCCTGCGCCGCAAGATCGCGCAGAAGATGCAGGACGCCAAGCGGCGCATCCCGCATTTCGCCTACGTCGAGGAGATCGACGTCACCGAGCTCGAGGCCCTGCGCGCGAAGCTGAACCAGAAGTTCGGCGCCCAGCGCGGCAAGCTGACGATGCTGCCCTTCATCATGCGGGCCGTGATCCTCGCGGTGCGCGAGTACCCGCAGATGAACGCCCGCTACGACGACGAGGCCGGCGTCGTCGTGCGCTCCGGCGCCGTGCACCTGGGCATGGCCACGCAGACCGAGGCCGGCCTGATGGTGCCGGTGCTCGCGCACGCCGAGACGCTCGACCTGTGGCAGTGCGCGGCCGAGGTCTCGCGCCTGGCGAGCGCCTCGCGCAGCGGCAAGGCGACGCGCGACGAGCTCACCGGCTCGACGATCACGATCACGAGCCTGGGTGCCCTGGGAGGTATCGTGACGACGCCCGTCATCAACGCGCCGGAAGTCGCCATCGTCGGCGTCAATCGCGTCGTCGAGCGGCCGATGATCCGCGACGGCCTGGTCGTGGCGCGCAAGATGATGAACCTGTCGTCCTCGTTCGACCATCGCGTGGTCGACGGCATCCACGCCGCGGAGTTCGTGCAGGTGATCCGCGGGTACCTCGAGAACCCGGCCACGCTGTTCGTCGAATGAGGAGCCCCATGGACATCCGCAACACCACGCTGCTCGTGATCGGCGGCGGGCCGGGCGGCTACGTCGCCGCGATCCGCGCCGGGCAGCTGGGCATCCCCACGGTGCTGGTCGAAGGCGCGAGCCTCGGCGGCACCTGCCTGAACGTCGGCTGCATCCCTTCGAAGGCGATCATCCACGCCGCCACCGCCTTCGAGGACGCGACCTCGTGGGCCGGCGACTCGCCGCTGGGCATCCGCGTGCAGCAGCCGTCGATCGACCTCGCGAAGACGATGAAGTGGAAGGACGGCATCGTCGGCAGGCTGACCGGCGGCGTCGGCGCGCTGCTCAAGAAGAACGGCGTGCAGGTCGTCAAGGGCTGGGCGCGCGTCGTCGACGGCAAGACGGTGGACGTCACTGCCGCCGGCGAGTCGGCGCCGTCCGTCCGCGTGACCTGCGAGCACCTGCTGCTGGCCGCCGGCTCCGACGCCGTCGAGCTGCCGATGATGCGCTTCGGCGGTCGCGTGATCTCGTCGACGGAGGCGCTCGCGCTGACCGAGGTGCCCGGGCGGCTCGCCGTCGTCGGCGCCGGCTACATCGGCCTCGAGCTGGGCATGGCCTACCGCAAGCTGGGCTCCGAGGTCTTCGTCGTCGAGGCGCTGGATCGCATCCTGCCGGCCTACGACGAGGAGCTGACGAAGCCCGTGCTCGCGGCGCTCCGCAAGCTGGGCGTCGAGCTGCACCTGGGCAAGTCGGTGCAGGGCCTCAACGACGCCGGCGACGCGCTGCGGGTGGCCGGCAAGGACGGCGCGACCGAGGTGCTTCCGGCCGACAGGATCCTCGTCGCGGTCGGCCGCAAGCCGCACACCGCCGGCTGGGGCCTCGAGTCGCTGATGCTGGACATGAACGGCCGCGCCGTGAAGGTCGACGAACAGTGCCGCACCTCCATGCGCAACGTCTGGGCGATCGGCGACCTCACCGGCGAGCCGATGCTGGCGCACCGCGGCATGGCGCAGGGCGAGATGGTCGCCGAGATCATCGCCGGCAAGTCGCGCCACTTCGCGCCCGCCGCGATCCCCGCGGTTTGCTTCACCGACCCGGAGATCGTCGTCGTCGGCCGGAACGCGGCCGAGGCCCAGGCCGCCGGGCTCGAGGCGATCAGCGCGATGTTCCCGTTCGCCGCCAACGGCCGCGCGATGACGCTCGAGGGCACCGACGGCTTCGTGCGCGTGGTCGCCCGCAAGGACAACCACCGCATCCTGGGCTGGCAGGCGGTCGGCAAGGGCGTCTCCGAGCTCGCGGCGGCGTTCGGGCAGTCGATCGAGATGGGCGCGCTGCTGGAGGACGTGGGCCACACGATCCACGCCCATCCGACGCTGGGCGAGGCCGTGCAGGAGGCCGCGCTGCGGGCACTGGGGCACGCCCTGCACATCTGAGGCCCAGCACGCGGCGGGGAACGTCGATTGCAGGCCCGGGGCATCCGACCGCTGGAGGCCCGCATGACGACACGCAAGGCACACGACCCTCCCTGGGATCGCGACAACCCGAAGCCCGACGGCGCGCATGCGCACCTCGGGCCGCGGGCCAAGGCCTCGGCCCGGCGCCGCGCCGCGAAGGCGGGGCGGCGCTATCCCAACCTGGTCGACAACATGTGGGCCGCGTCCAAGGGCAGGAAGTGACCGGCGGCTGCGGCCGTCAGCCCCGCTCGGCCGCCCGCGGCCTCCGGGGCAGGCTGCCCAGCACCGCCTCCAGCGCCTGCGGGTCGACCGGCTTGACGAGATGGTGGTCGAAGCCGCTCTCGCGGGTGCGCTGGCGATCCTGCTGCTGGCCCCAGCCGGTCAGCGCGATCAGCGTGACGTCCGGATGGCCGCCCTCCCCGGCGCGCACCCGGCGGGCGATCTCGTAGCCGTCCAGGCCGGGCATGCCGAGGTCGAGCAGCACGACGTCGGGGCGCCAGGCGCCGATCCGCTCCAGGCCTTGCGCGCCGTCGTAGGCCACGCTCGTCTCCGCGCCGAGCAGGCCCAGCAGCATGCAGGCGCTGTCGGCGGCGTCGCGGTTGTCGTCG
>DASVLN010000748.1:0-8454 GCA_036384855.1 Burkholderiaceae bacterium
GGCGGTGGTGGCGGCGGCGGCCGTTCCGGCGGCGGCGGCTACGGCGGTGGTGGCGGCGGCTACGGCGGCGGTGGCCGTTCCGGTGGCGGCGGCTACGGCGGCGGCGGCCGCTCCGGTGGCGGCGGTGGCGGCGGCTACTGATCCTCGCCACACGGCCTGACCGACACGCATCCGTCGATCCGTCGACGAGAAACAAGCCCTGGCGCCTCGCGGCGCCCGGGCTTTTCTCTTTTCAGCGGCCGCGACCGAGCGCATCGGTCGGACGTCTGGCGAGCGTGACCGTGCTGCGGCAGCGGCGCCGAGAGCCTCGCCGCGCCGCGAATTCCTCGTCCAACGCGATCGAGCGCCTCGGAGCGCGCCGAAACGAGGTCAATCCCACGATTGAAGGGACACCGCGACCGGGACGCACGAGAGCGCGGCGGGATGGCCGACGCCCGCATCGCGCGGGCAGTCGTCGGCTGCCCGCGCAGGGCGGATCCGTGGCCGCAGGCGCCGCCGCACGCGCTATTCGCCCTGGCGTCGCTTGCGCGGCCGCCCGGCCAGCACGCGGTCGTAGAGCGCGTCGGGCAATATCCGCAGCAGCCGCGCGACCCAGCCCATCTGCCAGGGAATCACGCGGAAGGTGACGCCGGCGGCAATCGCGTCCAGCGCCTTGGCGGCGAATTTCTCGGCCGGCATCAGGAAGGGCATCGAATATCGGTTGCCCTGCGTGAGCGGAGTATCGACATACCCCGGCGCGATGGTGACGACGCGCACGCCCGACGGCCGGCATTCCCCGCGCAGGCTCTCGCAGTAAGCGATCGCTCCGGCCTTGCTCATGCTGTACGCGGCATGTCCCGGCAGCCCGCGGATGCCGGCGACGCTGGCGATCCCGACCAGCCGGCCGCTGCCACGCGCGCACATCGGCGCCACGAAGGGCTGGAAGGTCGCGGCCATGCCGAGGTTGTTGGTCTCGAGCGTGGCGCGGATCACCTCGAGGTCGGCCTCGATCGCCGTGTCGACGCCCACGCTGATGCCGGCGTTCGCCACGACGACGTCGGGCAGCCCTTGCGCCGCGATGCAGGCGCGGCCCGCGGCGGTCATCGCGGGGATGTCGCGGGCGTCGGCGACGTAGACCTGCGCGCGGCCCGCGGGCCAGCCCTGCGCGGCCACCCAGGCGCGCATCTCGTCGCCGCGCCGCGCGACCAGCGCGAGCCGCCCGCCCCGACGCGCCCACTCCAGCGCCATCGCCTGTCCCAGGCCGCTGGAAGCGCCGGTGATGAACATCAGGGGGGCGGTCTTCGGGGCGGTGGCGTTCACGTGGGCTTCTTCGCGTCGGGCTTCGATCCGGAGGGCCGACCGGCCTTGCCACCGGCGTCGTGCGCCGACAGGCCCTGCTTCAGCGCCGGTTGAAGCAGGGCGTGGGCCTTGCCGCGCAGGGTCAGCACGCGCGTGTCGGCATCGTAGAACAGGCCGTCGGCGTGGAACTCGCTGCCGGCCTGCTGCACGATGACCGGCCAGTCGGAGTCGACGCGCCGCAGCTTCGGCTCGGCGCGCAGGTGCTCGCCGTTCATGCGGATCGGCGGCTCGCCGGCCATCTCGCTGACGACCTGGGCCTGGCCGTCGAGCCAGACCACCGTGCCGTCGCCCTTGGCGCGGCCCTTCAGCGCGGTGGCCGTCATGCGGCGGCCGTCCGGCTCGGTGGAGACGACGCGGATGCGGTCGACCTCCATGGTGTCGTCGTCCGGGAAGTGGCTCATGCGGTCGCCCTCGATCTCCACCTTCAGCGCGCCGTCGGGGGCGAAGCGCTGCAGCGTGAAGCGGTCGACCGTGTAGTCGGGCTCGTGGCGGACCGCCCCGGGCGCCACCGGCGAGATCAGCCCCGGCGTGTTCTTCGCGACGAGCCAGGTGCCGAGCGCGAGCGCGGTCATCAGCAGCAGGGGAAGGTAGCCGGTGACCTTCTCGCGCACGCGCACGTGCCAGCGCTGGCGCGCGCGACGCTCGTGGCCCTCGGGCGGCCCGCCCGACGGGCTCAGCGCGACCGGCACCTCCGGCAGGTCGGGGAGGTGGAGCTCGCCCTTCATCGCGCGTCGAGCGTCGTCGTCATGGCCGCGAGAAGACCGGCATAGCGGCCGGCCGCGGTCAGCAACAGGTCGCAGAACTCGCGCGCGGCGCCGCGGCCGCCCTCGCGCCGCGTCACGTGGTGGGCGACGGCGATCACCTCGGGATGGGCGTCGGCGGGCGCGCAGGCAAAGCCGGCGCGGGCGAACAGGGGCAGGTCGGGCCAGTCGTCGCCGATGACGGCGAGCTCGTCCCATCCAAGGCCCAGCTGCGCGAGCCAGCCCTCGACGCAGGCGCGCTTGTCGGCGACGCCGCAGGACGCGTGCGGCAGGCCGAGGTCGGCCAGCCGCCGCCGCACGGCCGCCGAGTCCCGCCCCGTCACCACGATGGGCGCGATGCCGCCCTGCGCGAGCAGCTTCAGGCCCTGGCCGTCCTGCACGTGGAAGGGCTTGATGGACTCGCCCTCTGCCGAGACCCAGATGGAGCCGTCCGTGAGCACGCCGTCGACGTCGAACACCGCTGCGCGGATGCCGGTGCCGGGGCCCTGCGCCCGCAGCAGCAGCTCGGGCGGGAAGCGCAGGTGCGGCACGGGCGTGGGGGCGGCCATCAGATGACCTTCGCGTGCAGCAGGTCGTAGGTGTTGACCGCGCCCACCAGCCGGCCCTGCGCATCGACGACCAGCAGGCTCGTGATGCGGTGGTGCTCCATCTCGCTGGCGGCGTCGACGGCCAGCGCGTCGGAGCGGATGGTGCGCGGCTTCGGCCTCATCACCTCGCGCGCGACGTGGCCGCGCAGGTCGTCCCCCGTCTCGATCAGGCGGCGCAGGTCGCCGTCGGTGAAGATGCCGATCGGGGTATCGCCCTCGACCACCGCGGCCAGCCCCAGCCCCTTGGACGACATCTCCTTGAGCAGCGTCGAGAAGCTCGCGTCCGGCGCCACCGCCGGCACGGCGTCGCCGGTGCGCATCAGGTCGCAGACGTGGATCAGCAGCTTGCGCCCGAGCGCGCCGCCGGGGTGCGAGAGCGCGAAGTCGTCCTCGCGGAAGCCGCGCGCGTCCAGCAGCGCGACGGCCAGGGCGTCGCCCATGGCCATCTGCGCGGTCGTGCTCGCGGTGGGCGCGAGGTTGAGGGTGCAGGCTTCCTTGTCGACGGCGCAGGACAGCACGATGTCGGCGACGCCCGCGAGCGAGGACTCGGGCCGCCCGGTGAGCGCGATCAGCGTCACCTCCAGCCGCCGCATCGCCGGGATGACGGCGTTGATCTCGTCGGACTCGCCCGAGTTGGAGATCGCGAGCACCACGTCGCCCTGCGTGATCATGCCGAGGTCGCCGTGCGCGGCCTCGGCCGGATGCACGAAGAACGACGGCGTGCCGGTGGACGCGAGCGTCGCGGCGACCTTGCGCCCGACGTGGCCGCTCTTGCCCATGCCCATCACGATGACGCGGTGGCGGCAGCGCAGGATGGCCTCGACCGCGCGCGCGAACTCGGGCGTGAGGCGCCGCTGCAGCCCGAGCAGGGCGTCGGCCTCGATCGCGAACGTCTGGCGCGCAAGGGCGAGCGCGCGATCCGCGTCGAACGGCAGGTCGTTGTTCAAGTCGGTCATCGGTGTTCTAGGATGGGCACCGATTCTAGTGTTTCGTCCCGCATGGCATCGACCCTCGAACTCGCGCTGCTCTACCTCGCCGCCGCCATCGCGGGCGTCGTCGCGTTCCGCATGTTGCGGCTGCCGCCGGTGCTCGGCTACCTCGTCGCGGGGGTGCTGATCGGCCCCAACGCCCTGGAACTCGCCCACGACACCGCCGGCGTGCGCAACCTGGCGGAGTTCGGCGTCGTCTTCCTGATGTTCGTGATCGGCCTGGAGTTCAACCTGCCCAAGCTGCGGGCGATGCGCACGCTGGTCTTCGGGCTCGGGGCGTCGCAGGTGGCGCTGACCATCGTCGGGGCGATCGCGGGCAACTTCGCGCTGGTATGGGCGTTCAAGCTGCTCGGGCGGCCCTGGGACCTGGACTGGCGCGGCGCCGCCGTGCTGGGCAGCGCGTTCGCGATGTCCAGCACCGCGCTGGTCGTCAAGCTGATGGCCGAGCGCCTGGAGCTCGAGAGCGAGCACGGCCGCCGCGTGATGGGCGTGCTGCTGTTCCAGGACCTCGCGGTGGTGCCGCTGCTGGTGCTGATCCCGTCGCTGGGCCAGAAGGCGGGCGAGCTGGTCGCGACGCTGGTGCCGGCGCTGCTGAAGGCGGCGGTCGTGCTGGCGGTGCTGCTGTCGGGCGGGCAGAAGGTGATGCGCTGGTTCCTCACCGTCATCTCGCGCCGCAAGAGCGAGGAGCTCTTCATGCTGAGCCTGCTCGGCGTGACGCTGGGCATGGCGTGGCTCACCGAGGAGGCGGGGCTGTCGCTCGCGCTGGGCGCGTTCGTCGCCGGCATGCTGATCGCCGAGACCGAGTACAAGCACCAGGTCGAGACCGACATCCGTCCGTTCCACGACGTGCTGCTGGGCCTGTTCTTCATCACGATCGGCATGAAGCTGGACTGGCGCACGCTGGCCGACGAGTGGGCGCTCGTGGTGCTGCTGACCACGCTGCCCATCCTCGCCAAGGCGGCGCTGGTGGCCGGCCTCGCGCGCGTGTTCGGCGCCGCGCCCGGGGTGGCGCTTCGCACCGGCCTGTATCTCGCGCAGGCGGGCGAGTTCGGCTTCGTGCTGCTGACGCTGGGCACCGACAGCCACGCGCTCGCGGAGCGCTGGATCGCGCCGGTGCTCGCGAGCATGGTGGTGTCGATGCTCGCCGCGCCCTTCCTCGTGCTGCAGTCCAACCGCATCGTCATGAAGCTCGCGAGCAGCGACTGGCTGATGCAGTCGGTGGCGCTCACGACCATCGCCCGGCGCGCGATCCAGAGCGAGAAGCACGTGATCATCTGCGGCTACGGCCGCTCGGGGCAGAACCTCGCACGCATGCTGGAGGTCGAGCGCATCCCGTACATGGCGCTCGACCTCGACCCCGACCGCGTGCGGCAGGCCGCCGCGGCGGGACAGAACGTCGTGTTCGGCGACGCGGCACGGCTCTCGAGCCTGATGGCCGCCGGGCTGGCGCGTTCGGCGGCGGTCGTCGTGAGCTACCACGACACGCCGTCCGCGCTGAAGGTGCTGCACCTCGTCCAGACCCATGCGCCGCGCGTGCCGGTGCTGGTGCGCACGATCGACGACACCGACCTCGAGGTGCTGCGCGCCGCGGGCGCCACCGAGGTCGTGCCCGAGGCGATCGAAGGCTCCCTGATGCTGGCCTCGCACGCGCTCGCGCTGGTGGGCGTGCCGATGCGGCGGGTGCTGCGGCTGTCGCGCGACTTCCGCGACGCGCGCTACGGCCTGCTGCGCGGCTTCTTCCACGGCGCGGACGACGATGCCGCCGGCGACCAGCAGCAGGCGCGGCTCGCGAGCGTCACGCTGCCGCCCGACGCCGGCTGCGCCGGGCGCACGCTGGCCGAGGCGACGACCGGCATCGAGGGCGTGCACGTCGTCTCGCTGCGGCTGGCAAGCGGCCGCGTCGTCGATGCCCGACCCGAACAGCTCCTGGCCAGCGGCGACACGCTGGTGCTCGCGGGCATGCCGGAGCCCCTGAGGCTCGCAGAAGAAAAGCTGACGACGGCGTGACGGGCCCCCACGCCCGCTGGCGCGGGCCGCCCCGCGAGGGGTGAGCCCGGACACAGGCCGTCCAGTGGACGGACCGTGCCTGGCGAACGCCGGCCGCTTGCAGCCGGCAGGCATGCAGACCGGCAAAGCCGGATCTGCCGCTTCCCCGTGTCTCGTTTGCGCCGCTCGAGCGGCAGCGCCGGCAACCGTCGGCGCATCGCTGCGCCCGCGCTTTTCAAGCCACCGGGGTGCCGCGTTCGAGCGTGCCGCGCATGCGCTCGGCCATCACGGCGCCGGCGGCGCGCAGGATCTCGTAGGCGAGCTCGGGCTGGCCGGCCAGCATCTCGTCGAGGCGCGGACGGCTCAGGGCCCAGACGATGCTGGGCGAGATCGAGTCGACCTGGGCCATCCGCACGGTCTCGCCGAACAGCGCCGGCTCGCCGACGATGGCGCCGGCGCGCAGCAGCGCGATCTTGGCGGCGGACGTGGCCGTGCCGCGCACGTAGACCTGCAGCGTGCCCGACTCGATGAAGTACATCGTGCGATCGGAGTCGCCCTGGTAGATCAGGACGTCGCCGCTCTTCATCTCGCGCCGGATCAGGTACGAGCCGACCACGCGCCAGTTCTCCGGCGAGAAGCGCGGACGGAAGGCGTCGTAGGCGTTCAGCGTCGTGATCGCCTGGACCAGGTTTGAAATGTTCGTCGTCACTCGGAAATTCCCCCAACGGCGCCGGCTCGCTGTCGAGCGGAGGCGGCTGGCACCGCGCCGGCGTCATCGCAGGCCCTTGGCGCCGATTGTCACGTGCCCGTCCGCGCCCGGCAAGGCATTGTGTGTCATCCGTCGGAGCCGGGGCCCCGTCTGTCGTGTGAGCGGGACGCAGGCTCACGCCAGAGCGCGGACGCGGTGGAGGCGTGCGCTCACTTGGAAGCCTGCGCCTCGTCCGGCATCGGCGCCGGTACCGGCTCGCGGGCGAGCAGCGAGATCCCGCCCGCCGTCACGCCCAGCACCCATTCCTCGCCGCGATAGTGGACGACGACGACCCGTTCGCGTGCGCCGACCGGCAGCGCGCGGACGAAGCGCAGGGCTTGCGGCGCACCCGCCGCGGCGCCGCCGCGTCCGAGCTGGAAGCGCTTGAGCAGGTGCAGCGCGCCCCAGGCGAGCAGGAGGACGAAGGCGAGCGCGACCAGCATCGTCGCGACCGACGTGGCGAAGTTTTCCATGTCAATCGAGGGAGGGCGATGGCTGGCCGGGGTAGCGGGTCGCGTCCTCGCCCGGAGCGCGCGCCAGCCGCTGGCGCGCCGCCGCGGGGGCCGGCTGGCCGCGGCGCTGGCGCTCGACCTCCTCGCGCACCTCCCGCGCCCAGAGGATGACCTCGGCCACGATGTCGAACAGGTGGCGCGGCACGACGGCGCCGACCTCCGTGGTCGCAAGCAGCTCGCGCGCCAGCGCCACGTTGCGCACGATGGGCACGCCGGCCTCCTCGGCGGCCTCGCGCATCGCGCGCGCGACCTCGTCCTCGCCCTTGGCCGAGACCGTGGGCACGCCCTGGCCCTCGTGGTCGTAGTCCAGCGCGATCGCGACGTGGGTCGGGTTGACGACCAGCACGTCGGCCTGGCGCGCCGCCTGGGCGGCATTGCGCTCCGACCATTCCCGGTGCGTCTGGCGACGCTGCGCCTTCACGTGCGGATCGCCCTCGTCCTGCTTGTGCTCGTCGCGGATGTCGCGCCGGCTCATGCGCATCTTCTTCATGAACGAGTGGCGCTGCCAGGCAGCGTCGAGGATCGCGAGGCCCGCGAACGCCGCGACGGTCGCCCCGGCGAGGCGGACGCTGGACTGCCACAGCAACTGCTCCAGCCGCGGCGCGACGAGATGCGGATCCTCTCCCGCGAGCGCCGCGAACTGCGCCAGCGAGCCGCGCAGCACCACCCAGCCGACGACGGCGAGGACGGCCGTCTTCAGCAGCGACTTCGCCGCCTCGACCAGGTTGTCGGCCGAGAACATGCGCTTGAGGCCCTCGGCGGGATTGAGCTTGTCGAACGAGGGCTTCAGCTTCGTGAACGCCAGCACCGGGCCGACCTGCAGGAACTCGACCAGCGCGCCCGCCAGCATCGCGGGCACCAGCAGCGAGGCGGTCACGAGCACGAGGCCCTCGACGGCCAGCCAGCCGAGGTCGCGCACGCGCGTGGCGAAATCGCCGTCCAGCGACTGCAGCGACGCCTGCACGAGCGCCTGCAGCCGCAGCCCGACGAGGCCTGCGGCGACGGCGCCCAGCACGAGCCAGACGAGCAGCACCAGGGTGCTCGTCGCCTCGCGGCTCTTCCAGACGTTGCCTTCCTTGCGGGCGTCACGCAGCTTGCGCGGCGTGGGCTGTTCGGTCTTGTCCCCGCCGTCGTTCTTGTCGGCCATCGCGGGATCTTCGCCGGTCGCCCGCGACATTTCGATGGCCGCGCAAGCCAATTGTTGCCAAATATTACCTAGGGGGGTATGCCCGACAGTGGGCTACGAAAACCCGTACCCCTTAATGAAGGCAAGCGTGCCCGTTTCCGCAGCGCGGGAATATTTCACGGATACGCAAGGTTACAGAGTAACAAGATCCGTCACCCATCGGACATCGGACGCGGCAAAGATTCGCCCGCCCCGGCCAACGCAAGCTCGGGGTGGCGGCCGGAAGCGGTCGACCCAGGGAGCGTACAAAAATGAAACTCGCCCACGTCATCGTGGGCCTGTGCCTGGCCGGCGGCCTGCTGTCGGCCCGGGCGGATGTCGCGTCGGTCTGCGCGGCGGCCGCCCCC